>NZ_JARAVM010000019.1:0-176476 GCF_033792735.1 Streptomyces sp. PA03-3a | reverse complement strand
CGGTACGGCGGCGCCCGCTTCGCCGGCGCACCCGAGGCCGAGGCGGCCGCGCTCCCCGTCGTGCCGCCCGTGGTCGCGGCGCCGGAGGGCGGCAGCGCCCCAGGTCCCCGCGGGGCGCGCTTCGCCGGCGCGGCGGGCCGGGACACACCTGGTACCCGCGAGGCCGGGCAGGCGCGCGGCGACGTCCGTGAGGCGCACGTCCGCAGGGAGGTCGCACGGATGGCCGCGGCACGCATGGCGGAGCTGCGCCGGACCGGCCGCACCGGCGAGGCGTACGTGCTGATGAGCGAGGCCGTGGCGGGCCCGCCCGAGGACATCCCCGAGCTCGCGGCCGCGCTGGAGCGGTCGGGGCTGGCCGCGGACGTGGCCACACTGCTGTGGGAGCTGGCAGCACAGCCCCCGCACCGTCTGGCGGCCGCCGCGACCGCCCTGGACTCGGCGGGCCGCGGCGACGACCGGCGGACCCTGCTGCACCAGGCGGCCGCCAGGCCCGCCGCCGAGGTCGCCGCGACCGCCTGGGCCCTTCTCGACGCCGGCCACCGGGACGCGGCGCTGAGCCTGCTGACCGCCCTCGTGCGCGCCCGCAGCCCGGAGGCGGCCGCCGGGATCGCCCGCGAGGGCGCCGGGCTCGTCGGCCCGCTCCTGGACGCGGCGGGGCTGGTGTCGGTCTCCAAACGCCGCGACGTGGCCGCCGCACTGCGCCGAGCGGGTCTGCCCGACCGCGAAATCTGATCGGCTTCGTTGAGTAACGGCGCCGGTATTGCCACAGTGGGCTGTGGGCTCTTACGTTCGTCCCAGCGCCGGATCTACGTGCGTAGACCAGCCCGCCCTTCCGGCGTGACCTCGCGTCAAAGGAGCTGTCATGCCCAATGTCGTACGCGCCGCGCTCGTCCAGGCGACGTGGACCGGTGACACCGAGTCGATGATCGCGAAGCACGAGGAGCACGCCCGCGAGGCGGCCGCGCGGGGCGCCCGGGTGATCGGCTTCCAGGAGGTGTTCAACTCCCCGTACTTCTGCCAGGTGCAGGAGGCCGAGAACTACCGGTGGGCCGAGCGGGTGCCGGACGGCCCGACCGTGCAGCGCATGCAGACCCTCGCCCGTGAGACGGGCATGGTGACGGTGGTGCCGGTCTACGAGATCGAGCAGGACGGCTTCTACTACAACACCGCCGCGGTGATCGACGCCGACGGCAGCTACCTCGGCAAGTACCGCAAGCACCACATTCCGCAGGTCAAGGGCTTCTGGGAGAAGTACTACTTCAAGCCCGGCAACCTGGGCTGGCCGGTGTTCGACACGGCCGTCGGCAAGGTCGGCGTCTACATCTGCTACGACCGCCACTTCCCCGAGGGATGGCGGGCGCTGGGCCTGGCCGGCGCGCAGCTGGTCTACAACCCCTCGGCGACCCACCGCGGGCTCTCCTCCTACCTGTGGCAGCTGGAGCAGCCGGCCGCGGCCGTCGCCAACGAGTACTTCGTCGCCGCCATCAACCGGGTCGGCCAGGAACCGGTCTACGGCGACAACGACTTCTACGGCACGTCCTACTTCGTCGACCCGCGGGGCCAGTTCGTGGGCGACGTCGCCTCCGACAAGGAGGAACAGCTGATCGTGCGTGACCTGGACTTCGACCTGATCCCCGCGGTGCGCCAGCAGTGGGCCTTCTACCGGGACCGCCGCCCTGACGCCTACGGCACCCTGACGGAGGCGTGAACACGTCCATGACCATCACCGAGAACCCGCACGCCGCGCTCCACTCCCGCCACCGGGCCGTGATGCCGCAGTGGCTCGCGACGTACTACCGGGAGCCCATCGAGATCACCCACGGCGAGGGCCGCCACGTCTGGGACGCCGAGGGACGCCAGTACCTCGACTTCTTCGGCGGCATCCTCACCACCATGACCGCCCACGCCCTGCCGGAGGTCACCGCGGCGATCCGCGAGCAGGCCGGGAGGATCCTGCACTCCTCCACGCTCTACCTGAGCTCCCAGGCCGTCGACCTCGCCGAGCGCATCGCCCGGCTGTCGGGCATCCCGGACGCCCGGGTCTTCTTCACCACCTCCGGCACCGAGGCGAACGACACCGCGCTGCTGCTCGCCACCACCTACCGGAAGTCCAACCAGATCCTGGCGCTGCGCAACAGCTACCACGGACGTTCCTTCTCCGCGATCGGCATCACCGGCAACACCTCCTGGTCGCCGACGAGCCTGTCACCGCTCCAGACGCTGTACGTGCACGGAGGCGTCCGCCACCGCGGCCCCTACGCGCACCTGTCCGACGCGGAGTTCACGGCCGCCTGCGTGGCGGACCTGGAGGACATCCTCGGCCAGGCCAACGGCCAGGTAGCCGCCCTGATCGCCGAACCGGTCCAGGGCGTCGGGGGCTTCACCTCGGGCCCGGACGGGCTGCTGGCCGCCTTCAAGCAGGTCCTCGACCGGCACGGCATCCTGTGGATCACGGACGAGGTGCAGACCGGCTGGGGCCGGACCGGTGAGCACTTCTGGGGCTGGCAGGCGCACGAGGGCTCCGGCCCGCCGGACATCCTGACCTTCGCCAAGGGCGTCGGCAACGGGCTGTCCATGGGCGGCGTCGTCGCCCGCGCCGAGGTGATGAACTGCCTCACCGCCAACTCCATCTCCACGTTCGGCGGCAGCCCCATCACCACGGCGGGCGCGCTGGCCAACCTCCAGTACCTCCTCGACCACGACCTGCAGGGCAACGCGCGGCGCGTGGGCGGTCTGCTCAGGTCGCGGCTGGAGGCCATCTCCGCAGGGCTCCCGGTGGTACGCGAGGTGCGCGGCCGCGGGCTGATGCTCGGCGTCGAACTGGCCTCGCCGGCCGCGGCCGGCGAGGTCCTCGAGGCGGCGCGTGAGGGCGGTCTGCTGATCGGCAAGGGCGGCCGGGCCGGCGACGCGCTGCGCATCGCCCCACCGCTCTCCCTGACCGTCGCCGAGGCGGAGGAGGGCGCCTCGATCCTGGAGGCGGCGCTCAAGCAGGCGCAGAGCGAGCTGGGCGACGGTCCCGCCTGACGGGACGTCACGGCAGCGGGTGGGCAGGGGCCTTGGCCCCCGCCCACCCGCCGCCGTCAGAGCTCCAGGTCGACGACGAGCGGCCGGTGGTCGGAGACCGGCACGGCGGGCGCCCTCGCGGAGCGCACGGCGGCCCGCCCGAGGCCCGCAGCCAGCACGTGGTCGAACTGCACGACGGGGCGGTGCGAGGGGTAGGTGCGCGTACGGGCGAGCGTCCGCCAGGCCCCGCCCAGCGCCAGCGGCGGCACCGGGCCCACCAGGTTGAGGTCGCCCAGGAGCAGGTGGGGCCGGGGCAGGCCGGCGATCCAGCGCCGGATCGCCACCAACTGGCCCACGTTCCAGCCGGGGACGAACGACAGGTGCACCGCGACCACCGTGAACGGCCCTCGCTCGCCCTCCAGGACGGCCGCCAGGGCGCAGCGCGGCTGGTCTGCCATCATCCGGAGCCCGGCGAGTCCGGGCACCCGCAGGGGCAGCCCCACGGGCGAGGGGGACAGCCGCCGGGCCCGCCACTCCCGTACGGGCAGCCGGGTGGCCAGGGCGATCCCGTGCGACGGCGGGCCGTCGCCCCGGGCCGCGTCCTTCGGCCCGTACACCCGCATCCCGGGTTCTGCCGGATCACGCACCCACCCCGTGCCCGGCACCGAGCGGCCGTGCGCCGCCGACGCGTAGCGCCAGTCCCGCGCGCCGGACGCCGCGGCGGCGGCCGCGGCCTGGTCCACCCGTCCGGACCGGACCTGGAAGCGGTCGAGCTCCTGCAGCGCGAGGACGTCGGCGTCCAGGGACGCGACGGCACGCGCGAGGGGTTCCCCCGCGGACTCGCCGCGGGGGAAGGGGGCCGGCCTGCCGTCACTGATCGGCAGACCGTGCAGCACGTTGAACGTCGCGAACCTCATGGGCCCGCCGCCCGCGGTCCGGTGGCGGCGGGAGAGGGCGCCGGGGCGCCGCCCCGCCGCCGTGGACGGCCGGGCCTGCGGAAGTGGGCGTATGGCGGGTACGCCTTGAAGGCGATGTCGAGTTCGGGCCCGCGCCGCCGGTCGCCGGACTCCAGCAGCATTGTGAGCCCCTCGACCAGGGCCATGTGCCCTTTCGTCACGCCCTTCTGACGCGGCCCCAGGCCGGCTGCCCGCGCCAGTGCCGTCGCGGCGAAGGAGAAGGTGCCGCGGCTGCCCACCAGGAACAGCGTCCGCGCGTGGCCGACCGGCCGCAGCCGGTCGCGGGAGTCCGCGTGGCCGCAGCGCTGCAACCAGGCGTCGGCGTCGCGCGCGGTGCGCGCCTCGTCCGTGCGGACGCTCAGGGGCACTCCGCCGGTCAGCCGGCGGCGCAGCCCGGGCCACTCGCTCACCCGCAGGCCCAGCGAGTGGTGGACGAGGACGAGGTCGACGCGGCCGCCGGCCGTCTCCAGGTACGCCTCCTCGTCCAGGGGGACGCCGCCGCGCAGCGGCACATGGACGACGGTGCGCCGCGAGTACGCCGCGAAGGCGAACAGCCCGGCCAGCGCCGAGAGCCCCGTATGGTCGCCGACCAGGAAGCCGTAGCCGGCCGGGTCGGTGAGGGCCGTGTGGCGCGGGGGATGCCAGGGCTGCACGATCCGGTGCTCCACCGGGCCGGTGCGCGGGCGGAAGTGACGCAGCCTCAGCCGCATGCGGGATCCTCCATGCGCCCATCGTCGCCGTGCCACCGCGGCCGGGGCAACGCGATTTCACACCTCGTCACCTACAGACCCGAACGCCCGGTTCATGGCATATTGTGAGCGTTCGCCGTAGGGGGGCTCGAAGTCGCAGCGATCGTCCCGTCGATGGAGAGCAGCGGTATTGCCACCGTGGGTGACCGGTCATACGTTTTCCACCATGGCGGGGTCTACGTGCGTAGAGCCGTTCCGACATGGCATCGAGGTTTCCGCGGACCCCGCCCTCAGCCATTGGAAGGAGTGGGAGCATGAGCCGCATCGTCATCCGGGGCGGACTGGTCGTCACCGCCGCGGAGGAGGTCCACGCCGACGTCCTCGTCGAGGGGGGCAGGGTCGCCGCCCTCGCGTCGCACGACTCCGACCCGGCACGGGGCTGGACCGCGTCCGCCGACCGCGTCATCGACGCGACCGGGAAGTACGTCATCCCGGGCGGCGTCGACGCGCACACCCACATGGAGCTGCCCTTCGGCGGCACCTTCGCCTCGGACACCTTCGAGACCGGCACCCGGGCCGCCGCCTGGGGCGGGACGACGACGATCGTGGACTTCGCCGTCCAGTCGGTCGGCGAGCCATTGCGCGCCGGACTCGACAGCTGGCACGCCAAGGCCGACGCCCAGTGCGCGATCGACTACGGCTTCCATATGATCCTCTCCGACGTCAACGAGGACACCCTCAAGGAGATGGACATCCTCGTCGAGGAGGGCGTCACCTCCTTCAAGCTGTTCATGGCCTACCCCGGCGTCTTCTACAGCGACGACGGCCGCATCCTGCGCGCCATGCAGCGCGGCGCCGACAACGGCGGGCTGATCATGATGCACGCCGAGAACGGCATCGCCATCGACGTCCTGGTCGAACAGGCCCTCGCCGCGGGCAGGACCGACCCCCGCTACCACGGCGAGGTACGGCACGCCCTCCTGGAGGCCGAGGCGACCCACCGCGCCATCCGGCTCGCCCAGGTCGCGGGCTCCCCGCTCTACGTCGTCCACGTCTCCGCCCAGCAGGCGGTCGAGCAGATCACCCTCGCCAGGGACGAGGGGCTGAACGTCTTCGGCGAGACGTGTCCGCAGTATCTGTTCCTGTCCACGGACAACCTCGCGGAGCCGGACTTCGAGGGGGCCAAGTACGTGTGCTCCACGCCGTTGCGGCCGAAGGAGCACCAGGCGGTCCTCTGGCGGGCCCTGCGGACCAACGACCTGCAGGTGGTGTCGACGGACCACTGCCCGTTCTGCTTCGTGGGGCAGAAGGAGCTGGGGCGGGGTGACTTCTCGAAGATCCCGAACGGTCTGCCGGGGGTGGAGAACCGGATGGACCTGCTGCACCAGGCCGTGGTGGACGGTCACATCAGCCGCCGCCGGTGGATCGAGATCGCCTGTGCGACGCCGGCGCGGATGTTCGGTCTCTACCCGCGCAAGGGCACCATCGCGCCGGGTGCGGACGCCGACATCGTGATCTACGACCCGGACGCGGAGCAGGTCGTGTCCGCCGCCACCCACCACATGAACGTCGACTACTCGGCCTACGAGGGCAAGCGGATCACCGGACGGGTCGAGACCGTCCTGTCCCGCGGCGAGCCCGTCATCGACGGCCGGGAGTACGTCGGACGCGCCGGCCACGGCCAGTACACCCCGCGCGGAACCTGCCAGTACCTCGTCTGAGAAAGGTGCGTGGACCCATGGACTTCGGACTCGTCCTGCAGACGGACCCGCCCGCCGCGGGGGTCGTGGAGCTGATGCGGCGCGCCGAGCGCAACGGCTTCACCCACGGCTGGACGTTCGACTCGACCGTGCTGTGGCAGGAGCCGTTCGTCATCTACAGCCAGATCCTGGCGAACACCGAACGGATGGTCGTCGGCTCCATGGTCACCAATCCGGGCACCCGTACCTGGGAGGTGACCGCCTCCACCTTCGCCACGCTCAACGAGATGTTCGGCAACCGGACGATCTGCGGCATCGGCCGGGGCGACTCGGCGATGCGCGTGGCCGGCCGCAAGCCCAACACCCTCGCGCGCATCGAGGAGGCGATGCACGTCATCCGCGAGCTCGCCGAGGGCCGCGAGGCCGACCTCGGCGGCACGGTCGTCCGCATCCCCTGGATCAATGAGGGGGCGAGGCTGCCGGTGTGGATGGCGGCGTACGGGCCGAAGGCGCTGGCGATCGCCGGGGCGAAGGCGGACGGGTTCATCCTGCAGCTCGCCGACGTCTATCTGACGGAGTGGATGGTCAAGGCGGTCAGGGAGGCCGCGGCCGCCGCCGGACGTGACCCAGCCGAGGTGAAGGTGTGCGTGGCGGCTCCGGCGTACGTCACCGAGGACGACTCCCCGCAGGCGCTGGCCCACGCCCGCGAGCAGTGCCGCTGGTTCGGCGGCATGGTCGGCAACCACGTCGCCGACCTGGTGTCCAGGTACGGGGAGCACTCCGCCTCGGTGCCCGACGCACTCACCGACTACATCAAGGCCCGCCAGGGCTACGACTACTCGCACCACGGCCGGTCGGGGAACCCCGACACCGCGTTCGTCCCCGACGAGATCGTCGACCGCTTCTGCCTCCTGGGCACCCCCGAGCGCCACGTCGAGAAGCTGCGCGCCCTGGAGGCCCTCGGCGTCGACCAGTTCGCGGTCTACGACATGCACGACGCCAAGGAGTCCACCATCGACGCCTACGGCTCCGCCGTCATCCCCGTACTCCGCGGCTGAGGGGGAGCACCGCGCCCATGCCGGCCCCCACGCCGCCCGCTCAGATCACGCACCCCGACGGCCGCGTCGAGCTCCGCCTCGACGCGGCCGTCCCGCACGGCCCGTACGCCAACCAGGACCTGCTGCCTATCCCCATCGCCAAACGGCACTGGACCACCTACAACTTCACCGCGCTGTGGGTCGGGATGGCGCACAACATCCCGTCCTGGACCCTCGCCTCCGGCCTGGTCGCCCTCGGCATGGACTGGAAGCAGGCGGTGCTCACCATCGCCCTCGCCAACGTCATCGTGCTGGTCCCGATGCTGCTCACCGGCCACGCGGGCCCCAAGTACGGCATCCCCTTCCCGGTGCTGGCGCGTTCCTCGTTCGGGGTGCGCGGCGCGAACCTTCCGGCGCTGCTGCGCGCCGCCGTGGCCTGCGCCTGGTTCGGCATCCAGACCTGGATCGGCGGCCAGGGCATCTTCGTGCTGCTGGGCAAGATCTGGGGCGGCTGGGCGGGCGCCGCGCACGTGGCGGGCTACCCGTGGACGCTGTGGGTCTGCTTCCTCGCCTTCTGGGCGCTGGAACTCGCCATCATCTACCGGGGCATGGAGACGCTGCGCCGCTTCGAGAACTGGGCCGCGCCCTTCGTCATCGTCGGGGCCGTCGTCCTGCTGGTCTGGATGACGAACAAGGCGGGCGGCCTCGGCCACCTGCTGGACCAGCCCTCGGAACTGGGCTGGGGCGGGGACTTCTGGAAGGTCTTCTTCCCCGCCCTCATGGGCATGATCGGCTTCTGGTCGACGCTCTCCCTCAACATCCCCGACTTCACCCGCTTCGGGGCCGGGCAGCGTGCCCAGGTGTGGGGCCAGACGCTCGGCCTGCCGACCACGATGACCCTCTTCGCTGTCCTGTCGGTGCTCGTCACCTCCGGCTCCCAGGCGGTCTACGGCGAGGCCATCTGGGATCCGGTCGAACTGGCCGGCAAGACCGACAACGTCCTCGGGCTGCTCTACGCCCTGGTCACGGTGCTGGTGGCCACCCTCAGCGTCAACATCGCGGCCAACGTGGTCTCTCCGGCGTACGACCTGTCCAACCTCGCGCCCCGGCACGTCGACTTCCGCACCGGCGCCCTGATCACCGGCGTCGTCGGGGTGCTGATCTTCCCCTGGAAACTGACCTCCACCCCCGAGCTGTACATCTTCACCTGGCTGGGTGTGGTGGGCGGCGTCCTCGGCACCGTGGCCGGCGTCCTCATCGCCGACTACTGGGTCGTGCGGCGCACGCACTTGGCGCTGCCGGAGCTGTACGAGGCGGGTGCCGGGCGCTACTGGTACCGCCGTGGCTGGAACTGGCGGGCGGTGCTCGCCCTCTTCGTGGGCGGTCTGCTGGCGGTCGGCGGCTCGTACTCCACCGTCGACGCCGAGGGCCGCAAGCAGGGGCCGTTCCCCGTCGACGGGCTGATCCCGCTGCTGAAGCCCCTCGCGGACTACGGCTGGGCGGTGGGCCTGGTCACCTCGTTCGTGCTGTACACCGCCCTGATGCGGAGGGCGGGACCCGCCGCGCGGACGGCGTGAACCCGCCAAAGCCACGGCGGGTGCGCGGCGCCGCGGCCGATCTGGTCTGATGGAGGAGTGATCGATGACGCACTCTTCAAGGCGGTCGAGGACACCGTGCGCGCGGCCGCCGAGGCGGAGGTCGTGCCGCGCTGGCGTCAGCTGAGCGCCGCCGACATCAGCCACAAGACCGGACCGGGGGACCTGGTCACCGTCGCCGACCGCGAGGCGGAACTGCGGCTCGCCGAGGAGCTTCCGGCGCTGCTGCCGGGCTCCGTCGTGGTGGGGGAGGAGGCCGTGCACGCGGCCCCGGGCATCCTGCGCCGCATCGGCGGCGACGACCCGGTGTGGATCGTCGACCCCGTGGACGGCACCGCCAACTTCGTCGCCGGCAGGCCCGAGTTCGCCACGCTCGTCGCCCTCGCCCGCGGCGGCGAAGTCCATGCCTCCTGGACGTACGTGCCGCGCCTGGGCCTGATGGCCACGGCCCGGCTGGGCGGCGGAGCGCTCCTCAACGGCGAGCCGATCCGCACCGCGCACGACGCCGACGGGTCCGCGCTCAAGGTGGCCACCTCGCAGTTCGCCTTCCTCGACGAACAGGAGCGGCGCCGCTTCGAGGGCCTCGGCACCGACGGCCTCGAGACCCGCCAGTGCACCTGCGCCGGGCTGGACTACCTGGAGGTCGCCCGGGGCGCCATCGACGCCGTCGCCTTCACCTGGGAGTCGCCCTGGGACCACGCGGCCGGCCTGCTGCTGGTCGCCGAGGCGGGCGGGGCCAGCGTCACCGCCGAGGGCGTGCCCTTCCGGATCGGCGGCGGCAACGCCTTCCCGTTCTCCGTGGCGCGCGACGAGGCGACCGCGCGACGGGTCGTCGACCTCATGGCGGGTGACCGATGAGCAGGGCACACGTCACGGACGTCATCGTCGTCGGCGGCGGACCCAACGGCCTGACCGCCGCGGTCGAACTCGCCCGCGCCGGTTACTCCGTGGAGCTCTTCGAGGCCGCCGACCACGTCGGCGGCGGCGCGCGCACCGAGGAACTGACCCTGCCGGGCTTCCGCCACGACCCCTGCTCCGCCGTGCACCCGCTCGGCGCGGGCTCGCCCGCGTTCAACGCGATGCCGCTCGCCGAGCACGGACTGCACTGGCTCCACCCGGAGCTGCCGCTCGCGCACCCCTTCGACGACGGCACCGCGGCGGTCCTGGACCGCACCGTCGGCGCGACCGCCGCCTCGCTCGGACCGCGCGACGCGGGCACCTACCGCCGGCTCCTGGCCCCCTACGTCGGCCGCTGGGACACCCTCGCCCACGACTTCCTGCGCCCCCAGTGGAGGGGACTGCCGCGCGACCCGCTGCGCTTCGCGAGCTTCGGGCTCACCGGGCTGCCGCCGGTGGCCGTGCTCGCCCGGCTGTTCCGCGACGAGAAGGCGCGCGGCCTGCTGGCCGGTCTCGCCGCCCATGCCATCGCACCGCTGACCAGCCCGCTCACCGGCGCGACGGCGCTGATGTTCGCCGTCTCCGGCCACGAGGTGGGCTGGCCGGTCCCGCGCGGCGGCTCCCAGTCGCTCGCCGACGCCCTCGCCTCCTACCTGCGGCAGCTCGGCGGCACCATCCACACCGGCGTCCTGGTCCGCAAGCTCGACGAGCTGCCGCCGGCCCGCGCGTACGTCTTCGACACCTCGCCGACCGCGCTGGCGCGCATCGCCGGGCTCGGCGACGCGTACCGGAACTACCGCTACGGACCCGCGGTCTGGAAGATCGACTACGCCCTCGACGGCCCCGTGCCCTGGACCGCCACCGAGCCCCGGCGGGCCGGCACCGTGCACATCGGGCCGACCTTCGCGGAGATCGGCGACGCCCTGAACCGGGCGGTGCGCGGCCGCCCGCCGCAGACGCCGTTCCTCATCACCGCCCAGCCCACGGTCGTCGACCCGGGGCGCGCCCCCGAGGGCAAGCATGTCTTCTGGGTGTACGGACACGTGCCCAACGGCTGGCGCGGCGACGCCACCGAGGCCGTCGAGCGGCAGATCGAGCGCTTCGCCCCCGGTTTCCGGGATCTCGTCCTCGCCCGGGCGGTCAGCGGGCCGGCCGAACTCGCCGCCCGCAACGAGAACTACGTCGGCGGCGACATCGGCAGCGGTGCCTTCGCCGGCCTGCAGACGGCCTTCCGCCCCAAGGTGAGGTGGAACCCGTACGCCACCTCGCGCCCCGGGGTCTTCCTGTGCTCCTCCGCCAGCCCGCCCGGCCCCGGCGTCCACGGCATGTCGGGCCACCACGCGGCCCGCGCCGTCCGCCGCCACCTGGCAGGGGCCGGCCGCCGCTAGCCGCCGCCCCGCTGCCCCGTCGGCTGGGGCCGACGGGGCAGCGACTAGCATCGAAGGCATGGAGCAGCGCGTATTGGGCAGGACGGGCCGCAAGGTGTCCGTCGTGGGTCTCGGCACCTGGCAGCTGGGCGCCGACTGGGGCGAGGTCCGCGAGGAGGACGCACTCGCCGTCCTCGACGCGGCCGTGGCGGAGGGCGTGACCCTCTTCGACACGGCGGACGTCTACGGCGACGGACGCAGCGAGCAGCTGATCGGCCGCTATCTGCGGGAGCGCCCGGACGCCGGGATCTTCGTCGCCACGAAGATGGGCCGCCGGGTCGCCCAGGTCCCCGAGAACTACGTCCTGGACAACTTCCGTGCCTGGAACGATCGTTCCAGGGCCAACCTGGGCGTCGACACCCTCGACCTCGTGCAGCTGCACTGCCCGCCGACCGCCGTCTACTCCTCGGACGCCGTCTTCGACGCCCTCGACACCCTCGTCGAGGAGCAGCGCATCGCGGCCTACGCCGTCAGCGTCGAGACCTGCGAGGAGGCGCTGACCGCGATCGCCCGCCCGGGCGTCGCCAGCGTGCAGATCATCCTCAACGCCTTGCGGCTCAAGCCCCTGGAGCAGGTCCTGCCGGCCGCCGCCGAGGCCGGCGTGGGCATCATCGCCCGCGTCCCCCTCGCCTCCGGTCTGCTGTCCGGCCGCTACACCAAGGACACGGTCTTCCCGGCCGACGACCACCGCACCTACAACCGGCACGGCGAGGCCTTCGACCAGGGCGAGACCTTCTCCGGCGTCGACTACGCGACCGGCCTGGAGGCCGCCGCCGAGTTCGCCGCCCTCACCCCGGAGGGCGCGACCCCGGCCCAGATCGCGCTGCGCTGGATCATCCAGCAGCCCGGCGTCACCACGGTGATCCCCGGCGCCCGCTCCGTCGAGCAGGCCCGTGCCAACGCCGAGGCCGCCGCCCTGCCGCCGCTGCCGCAGAGCACGCTGGACGCCGTCCGCGACCTGTACGACCGGAGCATCCGCGCCCAGGTCCACCACCGCTGGTAGTCGCGGCGCAGGACCTGCCGTGAGCCGTGCCCCCGGGCGATGCCGTCCGGGGGCACCCGCGTCAGCCGGTCGCGGCCTGCCGGGCGATCCCGTCCAGGAGCGCGGGCAGTGAGCTCCCGATCGGCTCGCGCACCAGCTCGTCCGCGATCTCGTCGTACGGCGTCGGCTCGGCGTTGACGATCACCAGACGCGCGCCGTGCTCCGCCGCCATCCCGGCGAGCGACGCGGCGGGCTGCACCTGCAGGCTGGTGCCGACCGCGACGAGGACCGTGCACCCCTTGGCGATGGCCATCGCGTTGCCCAGGACCACCGGATCCAGCCGCTGTCCGAACATCACGGTCGCCGACTTCAGGATCCCGCCGCACTTCCCGCACGCGGGATCCGGCTCGCCCGCCCGGACCCGCGCCAGGGCCTCGTCCATGGACGAACGGTCGTGGCACCGCGTGCACACCACGGCACGGGCCGTGCCGTGCAGTTCCAGCACCTTGCGCTCCGGCAGCCCCGCCATCTGGTGCAGACCGTCGATGTTCTGCGTGATCACGCGCACCGGCACCCCCGACCGCTCCAGCCGGACGATCGCCTCGTGCGCGGCATTGGGCCGCGCCTCCAGCGCCGCGCTGTCCATGCGCATCCGCCACGACCGGCGGCGCACATCGGGGTCGGCCATGTAGTGCTCGTACGTCACGAGCTTCTCGGCCTCCGGATCGCGCCGCCACAGCCCGTTCGGACCGCGGTAGTCCGGGATGCCGGAATCGGTCGAGATACCTGCGCCACTGAGAATGGCTACGAGAGGCCTGGACATGAGCCGAGAGTAGGACGCCCGCAGCCCCCGGAGCGAACGGATATCGCGCCGCGCGTCACGCGCCGCCCGTCCCCGCCGGCCCTCGCCGCACGTACGGTCACCTGCGATCTTGTCTCGATTAACAGTCGTCGAAAACAGTCTCGTAGCACTGGACCTAGCAGGGAAAGGCGACCATGAAGCAGTCAGCAGAGGTCTCGCGAGCTCCCCGATCCTTGAGTGTTCACCGAGGGGACTCCCTGGAGTTCGCCGAGTCGCACCCGAGCGAGCCCGGCAAGGGCGTCCGTGTGGCGCACTTCCTCGGCCCGGACGATGGCGCCGGTCATCTGTCGATCGCGATCGTCGAACTCGAGCCCGGTGGCCACGTCGTCGGACACCGGCACCCGTTCGAGGAGTCGTACTTCGTCCTGGAGGGCAACCCGCTGCTCGCGGTCGCCGACCGCCGCTACGCCCTGCGTCCGCACGACTTCGGCCTCGTGCCCCACGCCGTCGGCCACGCGTGGAGCAACCCGACCGATCAGCGGGTGCGCATGCTGCGCGTGCACGCTCCCCAGCCGCGCCCATCGACGGCAGGGGGACGTGGGGGGTGTTCGATGCGCCCGAGACGCAAGTGCCCGCACAGGGCGTGCCCGTCGACGAACTCGACCCGGCCAAGCCGTACGCCGGTCACTTCGACCAGGCGGACATGGCGCCGCCCGGGTCCATCTCCATGCCGGGTTACCACGGCGCGAACGTGCAGAACGTCCAGATCCGCATGATGGTGGACGACCTCCTCGGGGCGCGTCACCATGCGATGTTCATCGTCCAGTTCACGCCCGGCGTCGTCGACAACGCTCCTCTCAAGACCGCGAAGGAGCACTTCCACCCGTTCGAGGAGATCTACTACCTGATCTCCGGCCAGGCGCGGTCCTTCTGCGACGGCGAGCAGGACCTGGCCGGGGCCGGCGACCTCGTCTTCGCGCCCGTCGGCGCGTCCCACGGCTTCGCGGCGCTGGGCACGGAGCCCCTGTGCTGGATCGAGGTGCAGTCGCCGATGCCGCCGGCGAGCGGCGGATTCACCTTCCACAACGACTGGTCGCGGCAGACCAGCATCGGGTGACCGTCCTCGCCGCGCGCGAGACGGGTCCGCGGGGAGGGCGTCGCCGGTTCCGCGTCCTCCCCCGGGGCCGCGGCGGGCCGCGGGCGGCTGTCCGGCCGCCGCGCGGGGCTCCTCCCGGGATTCCGGCCCGGGGTCAGCCCAGCGCCGCCCGGACTTGGGCGACCAGCGCCGACGCGTCCTCCACCGCCGCCACCGGGTCGCCGAGGCCCGCCAGCACCCCCTCGGCGCGGGCCCGGAAGCCGGGCGGGGTGTCCGGGAGGGCGCTCGCGGCGGCGAGGGCCCCCTTCTCGTTCAGGCACCACACGCGGTGGTGGGCGTGGAGCGACTGCGTGAGCACCCCCACCGCCCGCGACAGGCACAGCGCCGCGTGCAGGACGTCCCCGGCACCCGCGGACTTGCGGGCGTTCACCACGAGGAAGTCCGCCTCCCAGGACGCCCCGACGAGCGCCTCGCGCAGCGGCTCCGGGTAGACCAGCGTGCCCTCGCGCAGCGCGGCCAGCTCGCCCGCCGGATCGGTCAGGACACGGCCCAGGGCCACCTCGCCGGCGTACACCGGGGACCAGAAGCCCAGCGGATGGCCTGCCTGGACGCCCACCTCGTAGCGGCCGGCGCGGCAGTCGTCCCACACCCGCCGCACCCGGTCCAGGTCCCGCAGGATCCAGTCGACCTGCAGGCCGTCGACGCGCAGCCACGCCCCGCCGTTCACCCAGGGCCCCCAGCCGCCGGGGCCGGCGATCTCCACCGGCCCGCCCGTCGCCTCGGCGGCGAGCGCGGCGAGCGCATCCAGGTCCGGTTCCCCGCGGTAGTACACGCCGAGGTCCCAGTCGGAGCCGGGGCGGTGCGTACCGCGCGCCCGGCTGCCGCCGAGCATCACCGCGACGACACCGGGGACCCGGGCGAGAGCCCGCGCCATGGAGGAGACAGGGGGTACGTGTTCAGGCTCGGGGGGCACCGTGCGAGTGTAGGAGTACCCCCCGCGCGAGGAGCACCGAATTGTTCACGACCCGGCCCACCCTCCAGGGCACCTTCGGCATGGCCTCCTCCACGCACTGGCTCGCCTCGCAGTCGGCGATGGCCGTGCTGGAGAGCGGCGGCAACGCCTACGACGCGGCGGTGGCCGCCGGGTTCGTCCTGCACGTGGTCGAGCCGCACCTCAACGGACCCGCGGGCGAGGTGCCGATCATCGTCGCGCCCGCCGGCGGTCCCGTGCGCGTGCTCAGCGGCCAGGGCCCCGCCCCGGCCGGGGCGAGCGTGGACCACTACCGCGCGCTGGGCCTAAAGTTCGTCCCCGGCACCGGTCCGCTCGCGGCCGCCGTGCCCGGTGCCTTCGACGCGTGGATGGTGCTGCTGCGCGACCACGGCACCAAGCCGCTCGCGGACGTGCTCTCCTACGCCATCGGCTACGCCGAGCAGGGCCATCCCGCGGTGGAGGCGGTCGGCGCCACCGTCGGTTCCGTGCAGGCGCTGTTCGAGACGGAATGGACCACCTCGGCCGAGCTGTACCTGGCCGACGGCCGTCCGCCCCGTCCGGGCGCCCTGCTGCGCAACCCCGGTCTGGCCGCCACCTGGCGGCGGTTGCTGCGGGAGGCGGAGACCGCAGGCAGCGGCCGGGAGGCGCAGATCGAGGCGGCCCGCAGGGTGTGGCGCGAGGGCTTCATCGGCGAGGCGCTGGCCACCTTCGCCGCCCGTCCCGCGATGGACACCACCGGCGAGCGCCACGCCTCCACCCTGACCGGGGACGACCTCGTCGCGTACGAGGCCCGCCACGAGGACCCGGTGACCTTCGACTGGAACGGCTGGACGGTCTGCAAGGCGGGAGCCTGGAGCCAGGGCCCCGCCTTCCTGCAGCAACTGGCCCTGCTGCCGGACCCCGCCGACCTGGAGTACGGCACCGCCGACTACGTGCACACCTTGGTCGAGGGCACCAAGCTCGCGATGGCCGACCGCGAGGCCTGGTACGGCGACGCCGAGGACGGCGTCCCCCTCGCCGAACTGCTCTCCCCCGCCTACAACGACGCGCGGCGCGCCCTGGTCGACCCGGCCAAGGCCTCCCACGAGCTGCGCCCCGGCAGCCCCGGCGGCCGCACGCCGCGGCTGCCCCGCTTCCCGCTCCACGACCCGACGGCGGCACCCGACTTCGACGCCATGGGGGTAGGAGAGCCGACCGTCGCCCACAACGGCGCGACCCGCGGCGACACCTGCCACCTCGACGTCGTCGACCGCTGGGGCAACATGGTCGCCGCCACCCCCAGCGGCGGGTGGCTGCAGTCCAACCCGGTGGTGCCCGGGCTCGGCTTCCCGCTCGGCACCCGCCTGCAGATGACCTGGCTGGAGCCCGGCCTGCCGAACTCCCTGACCCCGGGCCGCCGTCCGCGCACCACGCTCACCCCCTCGCTCGCGCTGCGCGACGGCGTGCCCGTGATGGCCTTCGGCACGCCGGGCGGAGACCAGCAGGACCAGTGGTCGCTGCACTTCTTCCTGGGTGTCGCCCTGCGCGCCCCCGTCCGGGGCGGCCTCGATCTCCAGGGCGCCATCGACGCGCCCAACTGGCACAACGACAGCTTCCCGAGCTCCTTCCACCCGCGGGAGATGCGGCCGGGCAGCCTCACCGTGGAGAGCCGCTTCGAGGAGTCCGTCATCGCCGGGCTGCGAGGCCGCGGCCACGACGTCACCGTCTCCGCCCCCTGGTCCGAGGGCAGGCTGTGCGCCGTGGCCCGCGACCCGGAGACCGGTGTGCTGTCCTCCGCCGCCAACCCCCGCGGGATGCAGGGCTACGCGGTGGGCCGCTGACCGATCGCGGGAGGACGGCCGTTGACCAGCTCGACGGGGCAGGCGCCGTCCTCCAGCGCGGCCAGAGCGGCACGGACCCGCCGGTAGAGGCCGGGGGAGAGGTACTCCTCGGCCTCCTCGGGCGTCGCCATCCGCCAGGCGGACAGCTCCTCCTCCTGCAGTACGATCGCGCCGAGCGCGGCCTCGTCGAGCACCCCGCCGTCGTACATGTACGAGGTCAGCGGCGGCCGCCCCGACGGCCCCTGCACCCAGTCGACGGTGAGCAGGACGCCCGGCTCGACGTCCAGTCCGACCTCCTCCAGGGTCTCCCGGCGCGCCGCCTCGCGGGGCGTCTCCCCGTCGGCCGACTCGATGGTGCCGCCGGGCAGCACCCACTTGCCGTCCTCGCGGTAGGTGGTCTCGGCGATCAGGATGCGGCCCCCGGCGTCGCGGAAGAGCGTGCTGGCCCCGGCGAGGACCTTGGGCAGGCTGTCGATGTACGCGGAGAAATCGGTGGTGGTCACGCGCCCCAACCTACGGGGTTGCGGCCCTCGACGGCGGCGGCCACCTGCGCCGGCTCCAGGCCTCCGGGGGCGCGGCGGTCGCGTGCCGCGCGGTTCGCGAGCCGCCGCAGCGTCTCGTTGACCGGCACGGGTATTCCGTGGAGCCGTCCGAGGAGCACGATCTCGCCGTTGAGCCAGTCCGCCTCGACGCTCCCGGTGCCCCGGGTCAGGCTCTGCCAGGACGAGCCGCCGCCCCGGGCGAAGCCGTCGACCGGCCGCAGGCTCACCAGGTCCCCGCGCACCGCCGCCTGCTCCTCGACGCCCGCGTACGGGATGCCGGCGGCGTCGAGCACCGCAGTGCCCTCCGCCTTCGCCCGGTCGAGGAGTCCGGCGGCCGTCTCGTCCCAGCCGCCGCACAGGGCCTCGACGGCGTTGCCGAGGTTCGACAGCAGTTTGGCGTACTTCCAGCGCATCACGTCGGGCACGACCGGGGCCGCGAAGGAGGACTTCTCCAGGTCCGCGGAGACGGCCCGCGCCAGGTCGTCCGTCCCGTGCGGGTAGCGGCCCAGGTGGAGGATCCCGGTCAGCGGCCCGCAGGGGGCGACCACCTCACCGGGCTCGAGGTGGGTCGACGGCAGCCACACGCACATCCCGTACACGTCGCGGAAACGGCGCAGTGCCATGCGTTCGTTGGCCACGCCGTTCTGGGCGCAGACGACTGGCAGACGGTCCGCGACCGGGGCCCAGGCGTCGAGCGCGGCCTGCGTGTCCTGCGTCTTGACCGCCAGCACCAGCACGTCGTCCGCCCGGAGGGACAGCTCCCCCGGACCGGCGGCCACCGGGACGCGCAGCTTCTGCGTCCCGTCCGGCGTCCGCAGCGTGAGCCCGCGGTCGCGCAGCGCCTCCAGGTGCGCTCCCCGCGCGACCAGGACGACCTCGTGACCGCTCTCGTGCAGCCGTCCGCCGATCGTCGCGCCGACCGCGCCCGCTCCCACAACGATGTATCGCACACGTGAGACCCTACGGCACCAGGAGAACCGTGCGGCGGGCCAGTTCGCTGACGGCCACCCCGTCGAAGCCGAACACGGCGCTGCGCACCCGGTCCTCCAGCGGGTCGGTCCACTGCGAGGGGATCGCGGCCGCGCCGCAGAGCACCCCGGCGACCGAACCCGCCGTCGCGCCGCCCGAGTCCGTGTCCAGGCCGCCGCGTACGGTCAGCGTGATGGTCGCGGTGAAGTCGCCCGCGCCGTAGAGCAGTCCGGCGGTGACGAGTGCGGCGTTGGGGACGGTGTGGATCCAGTGCAGCCCGCGGGTCTCCTCGTCCAGCTCCGCCATCGTGGCGGCCCAGTCGAGCCCCGCCTCGTGCAGCGCCATGGTCCGCCGCACGGTACGTGCCAGCCTGCAGCCCGGCGGGACGTGCCGCAGCGCCGACTCCAGCGCGGCCCGGGCGTCCGGCGCCGTGAACGCCGCCGCGATCAGCGCCGCCGCCCACATCGCGCCGTACACCCCGTTGCCCGTGTGCGACAGCACCGCGTCCCGGCGGGCGAGGGAGGCGGCCCGCCGCGGATCGCCGGGGGAGGTCCAGCCGTGGATGTCGGCGCGGATCAGCGCCCCGATCCACTCCTGGTACGGGTTGTCCGCCGTGGCCGTCAGCGGCGGCTTCAGCCCGTTGGCGAGGTTGCGGTACGCCGCCCGCTCGGCGGTGAAGGTCTGCAGGTAGGGGAGGCGCAGCAGCCACAGTTCGCCGACCTGCTCGGTGGTGAAGTCCGGGCCGTACGTCTCCAGCAGGTCGAGTCCGAGGATCGCGTAGTCGACGTCGTCGTCCCGCGCGCTGCCGTGGATGTTGCCGCGGGTGCACTGCGGCCACTCCGGGCGCAGTGCGAACTCGGCCGGGTCCGGCGGCGGGTCGAGCGCCGGGATGTAGTCGGTCAGCGGGAGCGCCCCGGCCGTGCGCAGGTAGCGGTCGATGCGCTCGCGGGTCCAGTGGTCGCCGCGCTCGACGGGCTTGCCGAGCATGTTGCCGGCGATCCGGCCGAGCCAGCCGCCGAGGACGCGGTCTTCGAGGGAGAGGGCTGTGAGGGCCATGCCTACGGTGTACCGCCCGGGCGCCCCGGGATAGGGTCCAAGCGGCGCGACCTGCCGTAAGGGAGATCAAAGTGACGGACGCACGGGCTGTGCGAGTGCTCATAGCAGCGGACAAGTTCAAGGGTTCGCTCACCGCCGTCGAGGTGGCGGAGCGGCTCGGGGCGGGACTGCGGCGGGCCGCTCCCGGTCTCGTCGTCGAGTCCGTGCCGGTGGCCGACGGTGGGGACGGCACGGTGGACGCCGCCGTCGCCGCGGGGTTCGAACGGCGGCTGGTGGAGGTCACCGGGCCGCTCGGGGAGCCGGTCACCGCCGCGTACGCGCTGCGCGACGGCACCGCCGTGGTGGAAATGGCCGAGGCCTCGGGGCTGCGGCACCTGCCGCCGGGAGTCTTCGCGCCGCTGACGGCGACCACCCGCGGCACCGGTGAGCTACTGCGGGCGGTGCTCGACGCGGGGGCGCGGTCCGTCGTGCTCGGCGTCGGCGGCAGCGCGACCAACGACGGCGGCGCGGGCATGCTCGTCGCGCTCGGCGCCCGTCTGCTGGACGACCGGGGCGAACCGGTCGGCCCGGGCGGTGCGGCGCTCGCCGGGCTGGCCTCGGCGGACCTCTCCGGTCTCGACCCGAGGCTCGCCGGCACCGAGGTCGTCCTCGCCAGCGACGTCGACAACCCGCTGCTCGGCCCCAAGGGCGCCGCCGCCGTCTACGGCCCCCAGAAGGGCGCCTCGCGGGAGGACGTCGCGACGCTGGACGCCGCGCTCGCCCGCTATGCGGAGGTGCTGGGGGCCGGTGCGGCCGCGGAGTCGCCGGGCGCGGGTGCGGCCGGCGGCGTCGGGTTCGGGGCGCTGGTGGGTCTGGGCGCCTCCTTCCGGCCCGGCGTCCAGGTGCTCCTGGACATGCTCGGCTTCGCGGAAGCTCTGGAGCGGGCCGACCTGGTCATCACCGGCGAGGGCTCGCTGGACGAGCAGACCCTGCACGGCAAGGCCCCGGCCGGTGTCGCGGCCGCCGCCCGTGCCCGGGACGTGGACGTCGTCGCCGTCTGCGGCCGTCTCACGCTGTCCGGACCGGCCCTGGGCGCGGCCGGCATCCGGCGGGCGTACGCGCTGACCGACCTCGAGCCGGACCCGGCGCGCTGCATGGCCGAGGCCGGGCCGCTGCTGGAGCGCCTCGCCGGGGACATCGCGCGCGACCTCCCGGCCTGACCCGGGAACGCCAGGGGCCCCGAGCCTTCCCGGCTCGGGGCCCCTGTCACGTACTTCCCAGGCTGTGAGGCTGTGAGGCTGTACTGCTACGGAAGCTGTGCCGTACGCGCCTCACGCCGGTTGTTGCGGATCGTGTTGACCCGGCGGGTCGTCGCGAAGAGCGGGATCACCGCCGCGGCGCAGATCTGCAGGGCCGCGCCCGTCTGCAGCAGCACGTCGCCGCCGGGGACGGCGAACGCCCAGCAGACCAGGCAGCCCATGCTCAGCACGATCCAGGCGAGCGTGATCGTCGCGAGCCGGCCACGCGGCTTCGGGTACTCGACCCGGCTGACCATCAGCCACGCCACACCGACGATGGCCAGCACCGTCGGGATGAAGGGCAGATCCAGCAGCACGACGGAGATGACCGTCATCGCCCCGAAGGGGCTCGGCATGCCCTGGAAGATCCCCTCCCGCACCGTCGTGCAGGAGAAGCGGGCCAGGCGCAGGACGACCGCGAGCAGCACCACGACCGCCGCCACCGCCGACACCTTGCCGTAGGCGTCGTCCGAGATCAGGCCCCACACGACCACGAAGTAGGCGGGGGCCAGGCCGAAGCTGATCAGGTCGGACAGGTTGTCCAGTTCCGCGCCCATCGCCGAGCTGCGCAGCTTGCGCGCCACGAGCCCGTCGAAGAGGTCGAAGACCGAGGCCATGAGCATCAGCAGCACGGCGGTGGCGGCGCTGTGCCGCGTCATGCCGCCGTCGGTGTTGCCCATCAGGTGCGGCACGAGCACCCCGGTGGTGGTGAAGTACACCGCCATGAATCCGCAGATCGCGTTGCCGAGGGTCAGGCCGTCCGCTATCGACAGGCGCGTCGACAGCGGCATGTCATCGTCGTCGTCCTCGTCCACCGAGGCGACCCATGGTGCCTGGGTGTCGGGATCAATCACGGTCAAGGCGCGTCACCCCAGCCACGGTGGTCTGGCCGACCTCGACGGCGGGCTCGACGCCCTCCGGCAGGTAGATGTCCACACGGGAGCCGAAACGGATCAGGCCGATGCGCTCGCCCTGCTCCACCTTGGTGCCCTGCGGCACGTAAGGGACGATGCGGCGCGCCACGGCTCCGGCGATCTGCACCATCTCGATGTCGCCGAGCTCGGTGTCGAAGTGCCAGACGACGCGCTCGTTGTTCTCGCTCTCCTTGTTGAACGCCGGAACGAATCCGCCGGGGATGTGCTCCACGGACGTGACCGTGCCGGCGAGCGGCGCGCGGTTCACATGGACGTTCAGCGGGCTCATGAAGATCGCGACGCGGGTGCGCCCGTCCTTCCACGGCATGATGCTCTGCACCACGCCGTCGGCCGGCGAGATGACGCGGCCCTGGGCGATCTCGCGCTCGGGGTCGCGGAAGAACCACAGCATGCCGGCCGCGAGGGCGGTGGTGGGGACGGCCACGGCCGCCCAGCGCCCGGAGCGGCGGGCGCGAACGAGGCTGACCGCCGCGGTGGCGACGGTCGGGAGGAGCCACGGCGACGCTCCGCGCGCGAGGCGTACGCCGGCCCGGCTGTCGCGTTGTGCAGAGGAATGGCTGTGGGGCATGGAAGACCTTCGTAGCGGAGGGTGCCGCAATGATGGTGCAGGGGACGGCGGCTTTCCGTGAATGGTATCGGGAGTCCCCGGCAACTGGGCAAGCCAGCAGTCGAGTCAGTGGCCGGTATTTGATGACTGGGTGTGACCTTTGGCTCGCACAAAGTGTCACAACCCAGACATTCACCCCTGGATCCGGTACTCCTCGAGCAGCCGGCGGCCGATGATCATTTTCTGGATCTCGGCGGTGCCCTCGCCGATGAGCAGCATCGGTGCCTCGCGGTACAGGCGCTCGATCTCGTACTCCTTGGAGAAGCCGTAGCCGCCGTGGATGCGGAAGGCGTCCTCCACGACCTCCTTGCAGTACTCCGAGGCCAGGTACTTCGCCATGCCGGCCTCGAGGTCGTTGCGCTGGCCGGAATCCTTCTTGCGGGCCGCGTTCACCATCAGCGCGTGGGCCGCCTCGACCTTGGTGGCCATCTCCGAGAGCTTGAACTGGATCGCCTGGTGCTGCGCGATCGGCTTGCCGAAGGTCTGCCGCTGCTGGGCGTACGCAATCCCCAGTTCGAAGGCCCGCTGTGCGACGCCGCAGCCCCGGGCCGCCACGTTGACCCGGCCGACCTCGACACCGTCCATCATTTGGTAAAACCCGCGGCCGCTCCGACCGCCCAGGACGCGATTTGACGGAATCTTCACGTCCTCGAGGATGAGTTCGGTCGTGTCGACGCCCTTGTACCCCATCTTCTCGATCTTGCCCGGCACGGTGAGGCCCTTCACCCTCGGGTTCGGTCCGAAGCCCGGTTCCTTCTCGATGAGGAAGGTCGTCATGGACTTGTGCGGGGCCGCGCCCTCCGGCTGGCCCTCGTCGGTCCGGCACAGCACCGCGACGAGGTTGGACGTGCCGCCGTTGGTCAGCCACATCTTCTGGCCGTTGATGACGTAGTCGTCGCCGTCCCGGACCGCCTTGGTGCGGATCGCCGAGACGTCGGAGCCGAGGCCCGGCTCGGACATCGAGAAGGCGCCGCGCACCTCACCGGTGGCCATGCGGGGCAGGAAGTACTCCTTCTGCTCCTCGGTGCCGTGCTGCTTGAGCATGTAGGCGACGATGAAGTGCGTGTTGATGATGCCCGACACGCTCATCCAGCCGCGGGCGATCTCCTCGACGGTCAGGGCGTAGGTGAGCAGGGACTCGCCGAGGCCGCCGTACTCCTCGGGGATCATCAGCCCGAAGATGCCGAGTTCCTTGAGGCCCTCGACGATGTCGGTGGGGTACTCGTCCTTGTGCTCCAGCTCGTGGGCGACCGGGATGATCTCCTTGTCGACGAAGCTGCGGACGGTGGAGAGGATCTCCTGCTGGATGTCGGTCAGCCCGTCGGTCTGCGCGAGGCGGCTCATGTCTGCTGTCTCCTAGGCGTTCAGCTCGGGGCGGCCGGGCTGCTCGCCGCCGCGCTCCTTGATGTAGGTGGCGGTGGGGACCAGCACCTTGCGGCGGAAGACGCACACCAGGGTGCCGTCCTGCTTGTACCCCTTGGTCTCCACGTGGACGATCCCGCGGTCGTCCTTCGACTTCGACGGCCACTTGTCCAGCACGGTCGTCTCGCCGTAGATGGTGTCGCCGTGGAAGGTCGGTGCCACGTGCTTGAGCGACTCGACCTCCAGGTTGGCGATCGCCTTGCCGGAGACGTCCGGCACCGACATGCCGAGCAGCAGGGAGTAGACGTAGTTCCCCACGACCACGTTCTTCCCGAAGTCGGTGGTCTTCTCGGCGTAGTTGGCGTCCATGTGGAGCGGGTGGTGATTCATGGTCAGGAGGCAGAAGAGGTGGTCGTCGTACTCAGTGACCGTCTTCCCGGGCCAGTGCTTGTAGACGGCGCCGACCTCGAACTCTTCATACGTACGGCCGAACTGCATCTCTCCTGCTCCTCCGGGGTGTCGAACGTGTTCGTACGGGTGTTCGTCGCGGGGGTCACGCGGCGACCTCCAGCGGGTCCAGCTTGTTGGCCCTGCGGATCTCGTCCACGATCCTGCCGATGATCTCGGTGATCCCGAAGTCCTTCGGCGTGAACACGGCCGCGACACCGGACTCGACCAGCTTGGCCGCGTCCGCCGGCGGGATGATGCCGCCCGCGATGACCGGCACGTCGTCCACGCCGGCCCTGCGGAGCCGGTCCAGCACGTCCGGCACCAGCTCGGCGTGCGAGCCGGAGAGGATCGACAGGCCCACGCAGTGGACGTCCTCGGCGACCGCGGCCGAGACGATCTGCTCGGGTGTCAGCCGGATGCCCTGGTAGACCACCTCGAAGCCGGCGTCGCGCGCCCGCACGGCTATCTGCTCGGCGCCGTTGGAGTGACCGTCCAGGCCCGGCTTGCCCACCAGCAGCCGCAGCTTGCCGGTGCCCAGCTCCCCGGCGGTCTGCGTCACCTTGCGGCGTACCTCGGCCAGCGGCGTGCCCGGCTCGGCGGTGACCGCGACCGGGGCGCCGCTCACGCCCGTCGGGGCGCGGAACTCGCCGAAGACGTCGCGCAGCGCCCAGGACCACTCGCCCGTCGTGACGCCCGCGCGGGCGCACTCCAAGGTGGCCTCCATGAGGTTGCCGGTGCCGGCCGCCGCGGCCTTGAGGGTCTCCAGCGACCGCTGCGCCCGCACCTCGTCCCGGTTGTCGCGCCACTCGTGGAGGGCGGTGACGACCCGCGCCTCGTTCTCCGGGTCGACGGTCATGATGGCGCCGTCCAGATCCGAGGTGAGGGGGCTGGGCTCGGTGCCCTCGTAGCAGTTCACGCCGATGATCTTCTCCTCGCCGGACTCGATCCGCGCCCGGCGCTCGGCGTGCGAGGAGACCAGCTGCGACTTCAGGTAGCCGGACTCCACGGCGGCCATGGCGCCGCCCATCTCCTGGATGTGCCCGATCTCGGCGAGGGACCGCTCGACCAGCTCAGCGACCTTCGCCTCGATCACGTGGCTGCCGTCGAAGATGTCGCCGTACTCCAGCAGGTCGCTCTCGTGGGCCAGAACCTGCTGGATGCGCAGGGACCACTGCTGGTCCCAGGGGCGCGGCAGGCCCAGCGCCTCGTTCCAGGCCGGCAGCTGCACGGCGCGGGCCCGGGCGTCCTTGGAGAGCGTCACGGCCAGCATCTCCAGCACGATGCGCTGGACGTTGTTCTCCGGCTGGGCCTCCGTCAGGCCCAGCGAGTTGACCTGCACCCCGTAGCGGAAGCGGCGCTGCCGGGGGTCCTCGATCCCGTAGCGCTCACGGGTGACCTTGTCCCAGATGCGGGTGAAGGCCCGCATCTTGCACATCTCCTCGACGAAGCGGACACCCGCGTTGACGAAGAAGGAGATGCGCGCGACGACGTCGCCCATCCGCTCCTGCGGAACCTGTCCGGAGTCGCGGACGGCGTCCAGGACGGCGATCGCGGTGGACATCGCGTACGCGATCTCCTGCACCGGCGTGGCCCCGGCCTCCTGCAGGTGGTAGCTGCAGATGTTGATCGGGTTCCACTTGGGGAGGCGGTTGACCGTGTACGCGATCATGTCCGTCGTCAGCCGGAGCGACGGGCCGGGCGGGAAGACGTACGTCCCGCGCGACAGGTACTCCTTGACGATGTCGTTCTGCGTCGTCCCCTGGAGCCTGGTGACGTCGGCGCCCTGCTCCTCGGCGACCACCTGGTAGAGCGCGAGCAGCCACATGGCGCTGGCGTTGATGGTCATCGAGGTGTTCATCTCCTCCAGGGGGATGTCCTGGAAGAGCCGGCGCATGTCGCCGAGGTGGGCGACCGGGACCCCGACCCGGCCCACCTCGCCGCGGGCCAGGATGTGGTCGGGGTCGTACCCGGTCTGCGTCGGGAGGTCGAACGCGACCGACAGGCCGGTCTGGCCCTTGGCGAGGTTGCGGCGGTACAGGGCGTTGGACGCCTCGGCGGTGGAGTGCCCCGCGTACGTCCGCATCAGCCACGGACGATCCTTCTGACGCTCGTTCATGCTCCCTCCCGGTCTCAGACGTTCCGGAAGCGGTTGATGGCGTCGATGTGCCGGGCCCGCAACTCCGCGTCGCGGACGCCGAGGCCCTCCTCGGGGGCGAGCGCCAGCACGCCGACCTTGCCCTGGTGCACGTTGCGGTGCACATCGTGGGCGGCCTGGCCGGTCTCCTCCAGGCGGTACGTCTTCGACAGCGTGGGGTGGATCTTGCCCTTGGCGATGAGGCGGTTGGCCTCCCACGCCTCGCGGTAGTTCGCGAAGTGGGAGCCGACGATGCGCTTGAGCGACATCCACAGGTAGCGGTTGTCGTACTCGTGGTTGTAGCCCGAGGTCGACGCGCAGGTGACGATCGTGCCGCCCTTGCGGGTGACGTAGACCGAGGCTCCGAAGGTCTCGCGGCCCGGGTGCTCGAAGACGATGTCGACGTCCTCGCCGTCGGTCAGCTCGCGGATGCGCTTGCCCAGGCGCTTCCACTCCTTCGGGTCCTGGGTGTGCTCGTCCTTCCAGAAGCGGTAGTTCTCGGCGGTGCGGTCGATGATGGCCTCGGCGCCCATGCGGCGGCAGATCTCGGCCTTCTGCGGCGAGGAGACCACGCAGATCGGGTTGGCGCCGCCGGCCAGCGCGAACTGGGTGGCGTAGCTGCCCAGGCCGCCGCTGGCGCCCCAGATCAGCACGTTGTCGCCCTGCTTCATGCCGGCGCCGTTGCGGGAGACCAACTGGCGGTAGGCCGTGGAGTTCACCAGCCCCGGGGCCGCGGCCTCCTCCCAGCTGAGGTGCCTGGGCTTGGGCATCAGCTGGTTGGACTTGACCAGCGCTATCTCGGCGAGGCCGCCGAAGTTGGTCTCGAAGCCCCAGATGCGCTGCTCGGGGTCGAGCATCGTGTCGTCG
The DNA here is from genome assembly GCF_033792735.1 of Streptomyces sp. PA03-3a. NCBI lineage: Bacteria > Bacillati > Actinomycetota > Actinomycetes > Kitasatosporales > Streptomycetaceae > Streptomyces > Streptomyces sp. PA03-3a. Next base: position 149,282 of record NZ_JARAVM010000019.1, on the reverse strand, counting down.
TGGCCGTCCGCGGACTCCAGTTCGACGGACAGGCAGTGCGCGACGACCTCGTCGCCCGGCTTCCACAGGTTCACGCCGGGTCCGGTGCGCAGCACGACGCCCGCCAGGTCGGAGCCGATCACGTGGTACGGCAGGTCGTGCCGCTTGGTCAGCGGGGAGAGCCTGCCGTACCGCTCGAGGAAACCGAACGTCGAGACCGGCTCGAAGATCGAGGTCCACACCGAGTTGTAGTTGACCGAGCTGGCCATGACGGCCACCAGGGCCTCGCCCGGGCCGAGCTCGGGCACGGGCACCTCGTCCAGGTGCAGCGACTTGCGCGGGTCCTTCGCGCGGCTGTCCACGCCCTCGAACATGCCGGCCTCGTCCTTGTGGACGGTGATGGCGCGGTACGACTCGGGCAGCGGCAGTGCGGCGAAGTCCGCGGCCGTGCTTTCGGACGCCATGATTGCGTCGAGGATGTCCTTCACGGTGATGCCTCCGGCGAAGCGCGACGTAGGGACGCTTGAGGGAACGTCGGGGGTTTGCTGGGGGTGGTGCCGTCGGTTCGGCGGTGGTGCCGGCTGTCCGTGGCGGTCGCACGGATGGAGCGGAGCGCGTGGTGGCGCGGTGATTGCCTGTGACGCAGGCGCCCGGGCCTTGGGGACAGACGGCGTACGACGGATCCCAGTACGCCGCCCGCCCGGACAGCTCTTACGTTATGGCACCGCGTGCCACCCTGCAAGACACTGCGTGCCAACAATTTTTCTCAGATGGCACCACGACTTCACGTTTGAGCAACACAGGCAGGCGCCCCCGGCACGAAGGCCTGGGGGCGCCGGTGGGGTGGCGGGGGTACGGGAGGGCGCCGGGGGCGCGAAGGGGCGGCTACGCGCCCTTCAGGGCTTTTTCGATCGTCCGCATGACCTCGGCCGGCGAGGCGTCGGTGCGGGCCACGGCGACGACGACTTCGCCCTGCTGGGAGGCGAGCACCGGCGTGGGCGAGGGGCGCCGGCCGATGCCCGTGCCGAAGGTCTGCTTGATCACCTCGAAGGCGTGGTCCAGCTGTGACTCGACGTCCCCCTTGCCGCCCGCGCGCAGCCAGCGCCGCAGCACATGGTTGTGGGCGGCGACGACGGCGGACGCGGCGACCTCCGCCAGCAGCGGGTCGTCGTCCCCGTCGTGGTGGGCGCCCTCGTCGAAGTGGCCCAGCAGGTAGCGGGTGAACAGCCGCTCGTAGCGGGCCACCGAGGCGATCTCGCGCTCCCGCAGGATCGGGATCTCGCGGGTCAGGCGGTAACGCTCCACCGAGACCTCGGGAGCCTCGGCGTACATGCGCAGCACCTCGGTGATGCCGCGGCACACCGTGTCGAGCGGGTGCTCGTGCGGCTCGGCGGAGTCCAGCACCTGCCCCACACGCACCAGGGTGTCGTCGTGGTCGGGGAAGATCGCCTCTTCCTTGGAGCGGAAGTGCCGGAAGAACGTCCTGCGCGCGACCCCGGCGGCCGCCGCGATCTCGTCGACCGTGGTCGCCTCGTACCCCTGGGTCGCGAAGAGGTGCATCGCCGCGGCGGCCAGTTCCTGGCGGACGCGATGGCGCTGGGCGGTGCTGGAGGACGCACGGGCGGGCTTCACGGGCTGGGGCATACCGCGAACGTACTGCATTCCCGCCGAGGCGTGGACCGAGCCCGGTGTGCGGAGGCGGTGGGGCGGTCCCAGCAGACCGCCCCAGCCGCCGGGATCGTCCCGGCCGTCCCAGGCGCCCGCGTGGTCAGCGGCGGGCATACTCGCGGAAGCCGCGGCCCGTCTTGCGGCCGAGGCAGCCCGCGGACACCAGGTGCTCGAGCAGCGGCGCCGGCGCCAGGCCCGGGTCGCGGAACTCCTTGTGCAGCACCTGCTCGATCGCGAGCGAGACGTCCAGCCCGACCACGTCGAGCAGTTCGAAGGGCCCCATGGGGTAGCCGCCGCCGAGCTTCATCGCCGAGTCGATGTCCTCGACCGTCGCGTAGTGCTCCTGCACCATCTTCACGGCGTTGTTGAGGTAGGGGAACAGGAGCGCGTTGACGATGAAGCCGGCACGGTCGCCGCAGTCCACGGCGTGCTTCCTGATCCGGCCGCAGACCTCGTGGACCGTCGCGCGCACGTCCTCGGCGGTCAGCACGGTGCACACCACTTCCACCAGCTTCATTGCGGGCGCCGGATTGAAGAAGTGCATGCCGATGACGTCCCGCGGGCGCGTGGTGGCCGTCGCGACGGCCACCACGGGCAGCGAGGACGTCGTCGTGGCCAGCACCGCGCCCGGCTTGCAGACCTTGTCCAGGGTCGCGAAGAGCTGCTGCTTGACGGGCAGGTCCTCGGCGACCGCCTCGACGGCCAGGTCCACGTCGGCGAAGGCGTCCAGCGAGCCGGCCGCGGTCACCCGCGCCACGGCGGCGTCGCGCTGCTCCTGGCCGAGCCGGCCCTTCGCGACCGACCGGTCCAGGGACGCGGCCAGTGCCGCGACCGCCTTGTCGGCCTTCTCCTGGCCGCGGGCGGCCAGCACGACCTCGTACCCGGCCTTGGCGAAGACCTCCGCGATGCCGGTGGCCATCGTGCCCGAGCCGGCGACGCCCACGCTGCGCACGGGGCGCCCGCCGCCGGCACCGGCGGCCTCGGCCGGGGTCTCGGCGTCCGGGACGACCGTCGCGCTGCCGGGGGCCTCGTAGGTGTAGAAACCGCGCCCGGCCTTGCGGCCCTTGAGGCCGGCGGCGGTGAGCTGCTTCAGGACGGGCGCGGGGGCGTGCAGCCGGTCGCGCGAGGCCTGGTACATCGCCTCCAGGACGGTCTGCGCTGTGTCGATGCCGATCAGGTCCAGCAGGGCGAGCGGGCCCATGGGCAGGCCGCAGCCCAGCCGCATCGCCGCGTCGATGTCCTCACGGGTGGCGTACCGGGCCTCGTACATGGCCGCGGCCTGGTTGAGGTAGCCGAAGAGCAGTCCGTCGGCGATGAAACCCGGGCGGTCGCCGACCGCCACGGGCTGCTTGCCGAACGAGCGGACCAGCTCGGTCACGGCGTCGGTGGTCTCGGGGGAGGTCAGCACGGTGGAGACCACCTCGACCAGCTTCATGGCCGGGGCAGGGGCGAAGAAGTGCAGGCCGAGGACGCGGTCCGGGCGCGAGGTGTGCGAGGCCAGCTCGGTCACCGACAGCGCGTTGGTGCCGGTCGCCAGGACGGCGCCGGGTTTCACGATGGCGTCGAGGGCCGTGAGGACCTCGCGCTTGATCTCGAAGTGCTCGGTGACGACCTCGATCACCAGGTCGGCGTCGGCCGCCGCCTGCAGGTCGGGGAAGGTGCGGAATCGGGCCAGGATGTCGCCGCGCTCGGACTCGGTGATCCGCTCGCGCTGCACGGCGCGGGCGGTGGAGGACTCCAGGGCGGCGACGGCGCGGTGCGCGGCCGCGTCGTCGATCTCTATGCCGACGACTTCGTGGCCGGCCCGGGCGACGACCTCGGCGATGCCGGTGCCCATGGTGCCGAGACCGATGATGGCGACGGTGGGGAAGGGACGTGGACGGTCCATCGCGGAACTCCGAATGCTGAGGGTCCGCGCCGTGCGTCTCTGCTGCGCAGGCGCGGGGGCGGGAGAGTCGAGGAGCCGCGGGGGTGCGTACGCGTGTGTGTGCGTACCCGCGTGAGATCCGGCGAGCCCTGTCCCGGGGCTGCGCCACGATGGTGCCGAACCGACGACGGCGGCACACGGCGGCTGCGTCACCAGGCCGCTGTGTGCGTTGGTTAGAGGGTAACCGGCGAGTAACCTCGGCGCCAGCCCTCCGCCCATGTGATTTGCACCGCCTACAGATGAGCGCGCCATTAGAGTGAGCGCAGCGGGACAGGGGGGAGAGCGTGGAACAGGTGCAGGGGGGCGCCGGTCATGCGGCGCGGCGCGCGGCCGAGCTGTACGGGGCCGTGAGGGCGGGGGAGGCGGACGTCGCGCGGCTGCGCGGGCGCGGGGAGCCGCGCCGGGTCCTGGGGCTGCTGGAATTCGCCACCCAGGGCCGGCGCGAGGAACGCGGCGCCTATCTGCGGAGGCTCGCCGCCTCCCCGGCCGCCGCCGCCATGGTGTGGCCCTGGCTGGGGCCCACGGAACGGGCGGTGCTCGATGTCGCCGCCGACCGCGCGCCGGGTGTGCCCGCGCTGCTCGGCGACGTGGGCCATGACGACCGGGCGCGCCGCGTCTACGCCCGGGAGGCGCTCGTCGCGCGGCGTCACCTGGAGGCGGTCGGACCGCTCTTCGAGAGCCTGGCCGGGCCGGAGCCCGACCAGGACCACTGGGATCGCGAGTTCGGGTGGGACGACGGGGTGCGGAACCACATCAGCCGCCTCGTCACGGGCAGCGGACTCCAACCCTGGTGGCGGTTCCCCGGCCACCGGGGGACGCCGCCCGTGCCCGAGAGCGTGCCCGTTCTGCTCCGCCACTGCGGCCACCAGGTGCCCAGGGTCAGGGCGCTCGCCCTCACCTTGCTGGGGCCGGCCGCGGATCGGGAACATCTCGGCGTGCTCACGGCCGCCGCAGGCGACTTTGACGCGGACACGCGCCAGGCGGCCCTTGTGACGCTCGGCAGGCTGGACCATCCGGCGGCAAGGGACGCACTGGCCGATGTGCTGACCGAGCCGTCGCGCTCTCTGGGGGATCGGGAGATCGCCGCCGTCATGCTCGGCCGGGCCGGTGACCGGAGGGCGTTCGAGACGCTGGTCCTGCTCCTCAACCATCGCGACGCCCACCGCAACGCCTCGGCGGCCGAAGCCCTCGCCCGGCTCGGCGACCCGCGGACCGCGCGTGCCGCCGCCACGCTCGCCACGAACCGGCTGCGGATCGCCTACGCACTGGCCGCCGTGCGCCTGCTGGGACGCATGCGGGCGCCGGAGTCGCTGCCGGCGCTGACGTCGACCCTGACCTGGCTGCTGGACGAGGACCGCACGGCCTACCAGGCCGCCGCCGGCTGCGTCCAGGAACTGGGGCGGCTCGGCGACGCGCGCGCCGTACCCGTTCTGACCCGGGCGGCCGGGGATCCCCGCCTGCGCGCGGCGGCCGTGGACTCCCTCGGCCGGATCGGGGGTCCCGAGGTGCTCTGGACGCTGCTTGAGGCCGCGTCGGACGAGGACCCGGACGTGCGCGGCGCCGCGGCGCGCGGGCTGGCCCGCTACGAGGACGAACCCCGGGCGACCGCCGCCCTCGCGGAGTCCTGCGCGCCCCCGTACCCCCGGCGGATCGTGCGGGCCCTGGTGCGGTCGGGCGACCCGGTGGCCGCACCGGTACTGGCCGCGGTGCGGGACGGGGCGCCGAGCGCCGCGACGCGGCGTCTCGCGGGGCGCTTCAGGCCGGATCCGCCACGTACCGCAACTCCTTGAGCGGCACGCCGTCGTACGTCTCGATCTGGTCGGTGCCGTCGGGCGCGAATCCGCACCGGTCGTAGAAGCGCAGTGCCCGCTCGTTGTCCGCGAGCACCCACAGGCGCAGGCTCCGGAAGCCGCGTTCGCGGGCGCGGGCGCGTACGGCGTCCATGAGCGCGCGCCCCGCTCCCCGGCCGATCCGGTCGGGGTGTACGTAGATCGCGTACAGCTCGCCGACCTCGCCGCCGTCCGGCTCGCCACGGTAGGGGCCGAGCGCCGCCCACCCCGTCACCTCGCCGCCGTCCGTGGCCACCAGGTTGTCCACCCGGTCCCCGCCCGCGTCGAACCACTCCTTGCGGCGCTCCGCGTCCGCCCCGGCGTCCATCGCGTCGAGGTACGACTGCGGCACGATCCCCGCGTAGGCCGTCCGCCATCCCCGGACGCGGACCGCCGACACGGCGTCGATGTCGTCGCGGGTCATCACTCTCACAACCGTCATGGCCGCGACGTTAAGTGGGGTGGAGCCAGGCCGGCACCCGTTTTTCGCGAGCTCAGATCAGGGTCAGCTGGGTCGGTTGGGCCGGATCGGGTGCGGCGGGCGGACCGGGGGTTTCCTCCTCGGGTGCGGCGATCCGGCGCGCGGCCCCGGAGCGGCTGGGCCCGATCCCGAACTCGGCCGCGAATTCGTGCACTTGGCGGGTGATGCGCCGCTGGTACCAGGTGGGCGCGTAGGCGCCGTCCGCGTAGAGCGCCTTGTAGCGGGAGATCAGCCGGGGGTGGTGCACGGAGAGCCAGGCCATGAACCACTCCCTCGCCCCGGGGCGCAGGTGCAGCACCAGCGGCGTGACGGACGTGGCGCCCGTCCCGGCGATCGCGCGGACCGTCTCGCGCAACTGCTCCGGGGAGTCGCTGAGGTACGGCAGTACGGGTGCCATCAGGACGCCCGAGGGTATGCCGTGCTCATTGAGCGTGCGGCAGACCTCCAGCCGTTTCGCGGGCGACGGCGTACCGGGTTCCACGGTGCGCCACAGGTCCCGGTCGACGAAGCCGACCGAGACCGCGGTCGACACGTCGGTGACCTCGGAGGCCTGCACCAGGAGGTCCAGGTCGCGCAGGATCAGCGACCCTTTGGTGAGGATCGAGAAGGGGTTGGCGCGGTCGCGCAGCGCGGCCAGGATGCCCGGCATGAGCCGGTAGCGGCCCTCCGCGCGCTGGTAGCAGTCGACGTTGGTGCCCATGGCGATGTGCTCGCCGTGCCAGCGGGGCGAGGCGAGCTCACGGCGGAGCAAGTCGGGTGCGTTGACCTTCACGACGATCTGGGAGTCGAAGTCCAGGCCGCTGTCGAGGTCCAGGTAGGCGTGCGTCTTGCGTGCGAAGCAGTACACACAGCCGTGGCTGCAGCCGCGGTAGGGGTTGATCGTCCACTCGAACGGCATCCGGGACGCGCCCGGCACGCGGTTGACGATCGTGCGGGCGCGCACCTCGTGGAAGGTGATCCCGCGGAACTCGGGGGTGTCGAACGTACGGGTCACGGCGTCCACGCCGAAGAGCGCGGGTGTGGTCGCCGCCGTGTCGCGGCTCAGGTTGTCCCACCTCATGCCGCCTCCTTCGTTGCTCTCCTCCCGAGAATAGAACATCTGAGCGATTAGCGTCGAGGGGGATCCGGGGGATTCCTGGGGCCACTGTGCGTGACCGCGTGGTACGGGGACCCCGGGCGCCGGCCGGCGGCGGGCGCCCGGGGGACCCTGCGGGACCGTCCGCCGTCACCGCGGCCGCAGGCTCAGTACGAGGTCGCGCGGCAGGCCATGGGTGTCGTGGAGGTAGTGGAAGTCCTCCTCGTCCAGCGGACCCCGGAACCGGGGGCGGGCCAGCACCTGACGGCCGCGCTCCAGGAGCCGCCGGAACCGGCGTTCCTCCTCCAGCAGCACCCGGCGCGGCTCGTCCGGGTCCACGCTCTGGTGGAAGTGGTCCAGGGTGTGCCGGACCAACTCCTGCGGCAGGTCCCCGAGGCCGCGGGAGGGATCGTCCCGCCACAGGGTGGTGAGGACCCGCCGCACCAGCCGCCGCAGCACGTAGCCGCGACCGGTGTTGGCCGGGCGCACCCCGTCCCCGATCACCACCACGGCCGAGCGCAGATGGTCGCTGACCAGGCGCAGCGACGGTTCGTCCAGCGGCCACAGGGGCGGTACGAGGCGCCGCCAGGGGGCGAGGACGTCGCACTCGAAGACCGACGTCCGGCCCTGCAGGAGCGAGGCCAGCCGCTCCAGGCCGAGGCCGGTGTCGACGTTGCGCTGGGGGAGCGGCACGAGCGAGCCGTCCCCGAGCCGGCGGTGGCGCATCATGACGTGGTTCCAGACCTCCACCCATCGGTCGTCGCCCGTGGGCGTGGAGCGCGGCGGGGTGTCCCCGGTCCACAGGAAGATCTCCGAGTCGGGCCCGCACGGACCGGTGGGCCCGTTGGACCACCAGTTGTCCTCCACCGTGAGCTCCACCGGAACCCCGTGCTTCTCCCACAGCTCCAGGGAGGCGGTGTCGGGACCGGTGCGGTCGTCGCCGCCGAACACCGTGGCGTGCAGCCGCCCGGGGTCGACGCCGAAGCCCTCGGTGAGCAGCCCGTAGGCCCAGTCGAGGCTCTGCGGGCCCTCGTAGTCGCCGAGCGACCAGGTGCCGAGCATCTCGAAGACCGTCAGATGGGTGGGGTCGCCGACCTCCTCCAGGTCGGTGGTCCGCAGACAGCGCTGCACGTTGACCAGCCGACTGCCGAGCGGGTGCGGGCGCCCCTCCAGGTGGCGAGTGAGCGGATGCATGCCCGAGGTCGTGAACAGCACGGGGTCGCCGGGCGGCGGCAGCAGGGTCGATCCGGTGATCCGGTGGTGGCCGCGGTCCTCGTAGTACTCGACGAACGTGCGGACGATCTCTTCGGTGTCCATGGGAGGTGGCTCCTTCGCGTGGCGGGCGGGGAGGCACCGGGCAAGCGGTCCGCACGATCTCCGGAATCGGGGCGGGAGCCACGAAACCACCGGCGGGCCGTTCCCGGTCGCCGGTGGTGAGGAAGGGGGTACGTCAGGCGGCGGCAACCGGCGAGCTGGTCGCTCGCGCGGTCGCGGTGATGCTGTGGCCTGTGACGTTCATACGGGCGACGATAACGCGCCGCGAGCCGCCGGGCACGCGATTTCCGGCCGGGCCGCACAGGACTCCCCCGGTGCCTTCGCACGGGGTTCCGTCATCGGGAGGGCAGCCCGATTTCGCGGGCACGCGACCGTGGTGATTGGCTTGTGGACGACGGCACACGGATCGACGGAGGACGGCGATGGCACAGGTCGAGGCCACCACGCAGCGCGAGATCGCGGCGAGCCCGGAGAGCGTCTTCGCGGCGCTCGCCGACTACGCGGGCACCCGGCAGCGGCTGCTTCCCGAGCAGTACAGCGAGTACGAGGTGCGTGAGGGCGGCAGCGGATCGGGCACCCTCGTGCACTGGAGGCTGCAGGCGACCGAGAAGCGGGTCCGGGACTGCCTCCTCGCGGTGACCGAGCCGACCCCGGGGCAACTGGTCGAGAGCGATCGCAACTCCACCATGGTCACCACCTGGACGGTCACCCCGGCCGGCGAGGGCCGCGCCAAGGCGGTCGTCACCAGCACCTGGACCGGCGCCGGCGGCATCGGCGGCTTCTTCGAGCGCACGTTCGCACCCAAGGGCCTGAACCGCATCCACGACGCGGTGCTCGCGCGGCTCGCCGCGGAGACGGAGAAGTAGCAGGCGGCACAAGGGAGGCGGCCGGAGCCCGGTGACGCCCGGCCGCCTCCTTTGACGTACCGGCAGGGCCGGCCGTGCCCTGCGCGTCCTGCGCGTCCTGTGTCCCGGCCGTCGCCCGGTGGGCGCACGCCGGTGGGCACGTCACTTGAAAGGGTGGATCTGCCGCGCTCCGGCGCATCCCCGGCGCCCCAGATCGTTGTCGCAGGGCAGGCGCGACGAGGGGAGCGGTAGGCAGATGGGCGGCACCACCGGGACGACCCTGTCCGAGGCGACCGACACCCTCACGGACCCGACCGGCGCCGGCACGGGCCCCGACGGCAGACCCGCGGCCGTCCCGCCGGAACAGGGCGCGCCCGTCGCCGGGCTGAGCCCGCGCAGGGTGCGGCTGGTCTTCCTCGGGCTGATGCTCACCCTGCTGCTGGCCGCCCTCGACCAGATGATCGTGGCGACCGCGCTCCCCAAGATCGTCGGCGAACTGCACGGCCTGGACAAGATGTCCTGGGCCGTGACCGCCTACCTGCTCGCCTCCACCGTCGGACTGCCGATCTACGGGAAGCTCGGCGATCTCTTCGGGCGCAAGAGCGTCTTCCAGTTCGCCATCGTCGTGTTCGTCATCGGATCCGCCCTCGCCGGCTGGTCGCGCTCCATGGACGAGCTGATCGCCTTCCGCGCCATCCAGGGCGTCGGCGGCGGCGGGCTGATGATCGGCGTCCAGGCGATCATCGCCGACATCGTCCCGCCCCGGGAACGCGGCCGCTACATGGGCCTGATCGGCGCCTCGTTCGGCCTGGCCTCCGTGGCCGGCCCGCTGCTCGGCGGCTTCTTCACCGACCACGCCTCGTGGCGCTGGTGCTTCTACATCAACGTGCCCTTCGGTCTGCTGACCCTGGCCGTCATCGCCGTCGTGCTGGACCTGCCGCGGCCGGCCGTACGCCCGCGGCTGGACGTGCTGGGCGCGCTGCTGCTGGCCGCCGGCTCCACCTGCGTGGTGCTGCTGACCAGTTGGGGCGGGACGACCTACGCCTGGCGCTCCGACGTGATCATCGGGCTGGGCGCGGCGACACTCGTCTGCGCCGTGCTGTTCGTCGTGGTGGAACGGTTCGCCGTCGAACCGGTCATCCCGCTGCGGCTCTTCCGCGACGGCGTCTTCACCGTCTCCGCCCTCATCGGTGCCGTCGTCGGCGTCGGCCTCTTCGGCGCCGCCAGCTACCTCCCCACCTTCCTGCAGATGGTGAACGGCGTCAGCGCGACCGAGTCCGGGCTGCTGATGCTGCCCATGATGCTCGGCGTCGTCCTGGCCTCCGTGGTCTCCGGCCACATGATCAGCCGTACCGGACGCTACCGGGTGTTCCCGCTGGCCGGCGGGGCGCTCTCGGTGGCAGGCATGTGGCTGCTGTCCCTGCTGGAGAGGGACACCCCGCGCGTCGAGTACAGCGTCTACATGGGCGTGCTGGGGCTGGGCATCGGCCTCGTGCTGCCGGTGCTGATCCTCGCCGTGCAGAACTCCGTGCGGCCCGCCGACCTGGGCACCGCCACCAGCGCCAACAACTTCTTCCGGCAGATCGGCGGCTCGGTCGGGGCGGCCGTCTTCGGCACCCTGTTCGCCAACCGGCTCGCGGACGGGCTCGCCGACCGGCTGCCGGGCGGCGTCGACCTGCCGGACCCCCAGTCCATCACCCCGCACATGGTGCACGCGATGCCGGCGCCGCTGCGCGACGCCTATGTGCAGGCGTACGCGGAGGCCATGCCGCGCATCTTCCTCTACCTGGTGCCGGTGCTCGGCCTCGGCTTCCTGCTCGCCTTCCTGCTCAAGGAGAAACCCCTGGTGACCCAGCAAGTCCCCACCGCCCGCAAGGCCGAGACCGTAGGCGTCCCGGTGTGCGGCACCGTCCAGCACGCCGACGGCAGCACCGTGGGCCGGGCGGCGCTCACCCTCATCGATGTGACCGGCCGACAGATCGGGCGCGGCGCCACGGGCGAGGACGGACGCTACGCGCTGAGCACCCCGGGCAGCGGCAGCTACGTTTTGATCGCCGCCGCCGGAGGGCACCAGCCGCAGGCCGTCAGCGTGACCGTCGGGGAACGCCCGGTCGAGCTCGACGTGGTGCTCGGCGGGGCCGGGCGGCTCGCGGGCACGGTGCGCACCGCCGACGGCACGTCCGTACGGGAGGCCACCGTCACCCTCACCGACTCCCGTGGGGACGTGGTGGCCACCACCCGCACGGGCCGGGACGGCGACTACGTCCTGAGCGACCTCGTCGCGGGGGAGTACACGCTCGCCGCCAACGCCCCCGCCTACCGGCCCGCGGCGCTCCCGGTGTCGGTGCACGCGGCCAGGGAGACCCGGCAGGACGTCGAACTCGCCGGCGGCGCGCTGCTGCGCGGCACCGTGCGCGGCCCGGGCGGCAGCGCGGTGGAGGACGCCCGGGTCACCCTGCTGGACGCCGCGGGAAACGTCCTGGACACGGTGACGACGGGACCGGACGGCGTCTTCCGCTTCGTCGACCTGGCGGCGGGCGAGTACACCGTCGTGGCCTCGGGGTACCCGCCGGTGGCGACCGTGTTGCGGCTCAGCGGCGGCGAGCGCACCGAGCGCGACGTCCACCTCGGCCACGAGGACTGACCGGCCCCCCTGACAGCCTCTGACGACCACTCAGAGTGAGGGTGTGCGCCCGCGCATGCCCCGGCGCGTTCACGGCCCTGCGCGGGGGCACACCGGATTCGTCCAATGCGCTACGCGGCACCCGGTGTCGGTCGTACGGTGGTTGCGGAGCCGCAGATCTTGCGCCGGGGGCCGACCACCTCCGGTCTCCGTCGGGATCCGGGCGCCGCAGGGGAAGGAGCCGGACGCGTCATGCAACGTCGCACTCCGCCGGGGGAGGGGAGCCGCGCCGCGCTGCCGGAGCAGCGGACCGCACTCTCCGGACGCATTCCGCTCGCCGTGGTCGTGGTCGACGGCGACGGACTCGTCTCGCACTGGAGCACGGGCGCCCGCAAGCTCTTCGGGCGGGCCCGGGAGGAGGCCGTGGGCCGTCCTGCCGTCGACCTGCTGCCGGTCTCCGGCGCGCTGGGCGAGGAGCCCGCGCAGGACGGCACCGAGGCACCGGCCGGAGCCGACCTCGACGTCACGCTGAGCGGCGCGACGTCCTACCCGACCGCCGGACGCGCCCGGCTCAACCAGGGGCCCGCCCCCGACCCCGGGGGCATCCCGGCGGACGTCCTGTGGTGGGCCTACCCGCTGGTCGGCCCGGGCCCCGAGCGCCTGCTCGTACTGGCCGCCGACGCGGCCCTGGTGCACGGCGAGGACGACGCCCCGGCCGGGGAGTCCGAGCGGATCGCGCCCGGCTTCGCCCTGCACACCGAGTTCCCCGGCGCAGACGGGCTCGCCAAGCGGCTCCCCGAGATCCTGCCCAGCATGAGCGTCGCCGAGAGCGGGCGCATCGTCTCCCAGGTGCTGGAACTCGGCTACCCGGTCCTGGAGATCAGCCGGCACGACCGGGTGCCCGTCACCCCCGACTGGGGCGTGCCCCGGCGGGAGGAGCGCAGGGCCCTGCGGCGGCGCGCCGCCCGGGATGCCGCCGACGAGCCGCGCGGTGGCGCGTCGGAGGAACTCGAACCCGACCTGGAGTACGCCGCCGTCCGCGAGCGCCTGGAGTTCCTCAACGAGGTCAGCGGGCGCATCGGCACCTCCCTCGACCTGACCCGCACGATCCGGGAGGTGTGCGCCGCCGTCGTCCCGCGCTTCACCGACGTCGCGGGCACCTACCTGCGCGAACAGGTGCTCGCGGGTGAGGGCTTCCCCGACGGCCCGCCCGACGTCACCACCATGTGGTACCGGGCCGCCCTGGAGCACACCGACGAGCCCGGCCGCTGGGACGACGTCGTACCGGTCGGCGAGTCCATGCCGTTTCCCGAGCACACGCCGTTCTTCCAGTGCATGACGAGCGGTCGACCGGTGCTGGTGCCCAGGATCACCGAACCCATGGGCGAGGCGATCGCCTCGCAGTTCGAGAAGCGCGACATCCGGCCGCTGATCACCGGGCGGTCGATGCTGGTCGTGCCGCTGAAGGCGCGCAACGTCGTCCTCGGCTTCATGATCCTGCTGCGGCACGGGGAGCGTCCGCCGTTCAACGACATGGACCGCGTGACGGGCGCGGAACTGGCCGCCCGCGCCGGGCTCGTCCTGGACAACGCCCGCATGTACACGTACCAGGAGAACGTCGCCGACACGCTGCAGGACAGCATGCTGCCGCAGATCACCCCGCGGATGCCGGGGTGCGACGTGGCGACCCGCTACCTGCCCGGCACCCGGCTGGGCCGTGTCGGCGGCGATTGGTTCGACACCATCAAGCTGCCCGGCTCCCGGCTCGCCCTGGTCGTGGGCGACGTCATGGGCCACGGTCTCAACGCGGCCGCCATGATGGGCCAGTTGCGCACCGCCGTGCAGACCATGGCGGCCCTGGACATGCCGCCGGCCCAACTGCTGCGCAACCTCGACGACCTGGCGCAGCGCCTCGGCGAGCACTACCTCGCCACCTGCCTGTACGCCGTGTACGACCCGATCCGGTCCGAGCTGCACATCGCCAACGCGGGCCACATCCCGCCCGTGCTGGTGCGGGCCGAGGACGGCCGCAGCGAGCTGCTGGACGTGCCGACGGGCGCGCCGATCGGCATCGGCGGGGTGCCCTTCGAGACGGTCAGGGTCGCCGTCGGCCCCGGCGACCGGCTCGTGCTGTGCACGGACGGGCTGGTCGAGGTGCGCGGGCAGGACCTCGGAGCCGGTCTCGCCGCGCTCTGCGAGAGCGCCGCTCACCCCGCCGCCTCCATGGACGACGCCTGCGACACGATCATCCGCGCGCTCAACCCGCCGGGCGGCCGCAAGGACGACGTGGCCCTGCTGATGGCCCGGCTCAACGGCATCCCCCGCGAGGACGTCGTCAGCTGGCAGCTCGCCCTCGACCCCCGCGAGGTGGGCAGGGCCCGCATCCTGACCCGGGGCGCCCTGGAGCGCTGGGGGCTGGACGAGGCGGCGGAGGCGGCCGAGCTGATGGTCGGCGAGGTGGTCACCAACGCCGTCCGGCACGCGCACTCCCGGCACGTCGAGCTGCGCCTGGTCCGCACCGACGCGCTGCTGTGCGAGGTCTCGGACGACGACCACGCCGTGCCCGTGCTGGTGGGGGCCGGGCCAGAGGACGAGTCGGGGCGGGGACTGCGGATCGTGAGCCGGCTCGCCCGCGAATGGGGCGCCAGCCGTACGGCGCAGGGCAAGACCGTCTGGTTCGAGCAGGCGCTGCCGTGGCGGCGGACGGCGGGGCGCGGCGGCGGGGCCCCGGCGGGTGCTCGAACGTAGCGGACACGGGGGCTCGAACCCAGCGAACAGGGGGACGCGACTTCCCCCGGACGCTTGCCCGCGCCGGTCTCCGCCTGTAGCACAGAGCTGACGGGGCTTCGGCCGCGAGGCCGGAGCGGTCCGCGGCGACGGACACGTGGACCTGGGGAGATCGCATGGACGTCACGGGCACGAACCTGCAGGCGTGGGAGGGCTTCTGGCGCGACGCCCCCGGAGGGCCGGGGGCGGTGCTCTGGGACGCGGCGGCGGAGCTCACCGCGGCGGCCCACCTCCCCTTCTTCGAGGCGCACTTCGACCCGTCGCTGCCGGTCGTGGACCTCGGCTGCGGCAACGGCACCCAGACCCGCTTCCTGGCCGAGCGGTACGGCCGGGCCGTCGGGGTGGACCTCGCGGCGGCCGCGATCGGCCACGCCCGGCACCAGGACCCGGGCGGTGTCGCCGAGTACCGGCAGCTCGACGCGGCCGACCCCGAGGCGGTCCGGCGGCTGGGCGAGGAGCTGGGCGAGGTGAACGTGTACATGCGTGGAGTGCTCCACCAGTGCCGGCCCGAGGAACGCGCACCGCTGGTCGAGGGCATCGCGGTACTGACCGGAGGACGCGGCCGGGTGTTCGCGGACGAACTCGCGGCGTCCGCGAAGGACGCGCTGATGGGGCTCGCGCGGCGGCCGGACGGGCCGCCCGCCAAGCTCGCGGCGATCTTCGCGCACGGGATCGCGCCGGCCGAGATGCCCGACGCGGCCGTGCCGGAACTCTTCCGTACGGCGGGGATGGAGGTGCTCGCACGCGGTGAGGTCGCGCTCGTGACGACGGAGCGGCGGGCGGACGGTTCGTGGTTCGAGGTGCCGACGAACTGGCTGGTGGCAGGGGGTGCCAGCTGACCGCCACCGGTCTGGGCCACTGAAGTTTTCCACAGGCGGCCCGGGGGCCTGGTGCGGGGCGGTGACTTTGCGTAACGTTCCGTGCCATGAAGATCCTGATCAGCGCGGACATGGAGGGCGCCACCGGGGTGACCTGGCCCGGTGACGTCCTGCCCGGCACGGAGGGCTGGCAGCGGTTCCGGCATCTGTTCACCTCGGACGTGAACGCCGCGATCGCCGGCTTCTTCGACGGCGGCGCCGACGAGGTCCTGGTCAACGAGGCCCACTGGTCGATGCGGAACCTGCTGCTGGAGCAGCTGGACGAGCGGGCCGAGATGGTCACCGGGCGGCACAAGGACCTGTCCATGGTCGAGGGCGTGCAGCACGGCGACGTGGACGGCATCGCCTTCGTCGGCTTCCACACGGGCGCGGGGACGGAGGGCGTGCTCGCCCACACCTACCTTCCGAACTCGATCACCGGCGTGTGGGTCGACGGCAGCCCGCCGGCGAGCGAGGGCCGGCTGAACGCACTGGTGGCCGCGGAGTACGGGGTGCCCGTCGTGCTGGTCACGGGCGACGACCGGACCGGGATCGACGCCCGGGACTACGCGCCGGCGGCGCGCACGGTCGCCGTCAAGGACTACGTCTCGCGGTACGCGGCCGTGTGCCGGCCGCCGGCCCGCACGGCGGCCGACATCCGCGCCGCCGCCAAGGACGCGACGTCACTCGCGGTCCGGCACGAGCCGGTGCGGGGCGGGCCGTTCACGATCGAGGTCGAGTTCGACGCGGCCCACCTGGCGGGAGCCGCCGCGATCGTGCCCGGTGTGGAGCGCACGGGCGAGCGCCGCGTCGCTTACACCTCACCGACCATGTATGAGGGGATCCGCTGCTACAAGGCCGTGACCACCCTGGTCTCGGCAGCTGTGGAGGAGCAGTATGGCTGACACCCGGGCACTGGACGAGGCGGTCCGCTTCACCTCGGAGCTGATCCGGATCGACACCACCAACCGCGGTGGCGGGGACGGGAACGAGCGTCCGGCGGCGGAGTACGCCGCGCAGCTGCTTGACGAGGCCGGGATCGAGGCGCGGGTCCTGGAGTCCGCGCCGGGGCGGGCCAACGTCGTGGCGCGGATCGAGGGCGCCCGGCGCGCCGGGAACGGACCGGGCGCGCTGCTCGTCCACGGCCACCTGGACGTCGTGCCCGCCCAGGCCGAGGACTGGAGCGTGCACCCCTTCTCGGGCGAGGTGCGGGACGGGGTGGTCTGGGGTCGCGGCGCGGTCGACATGAAGGGCACGGTGGCGATGGTGCTCGCCACCGTGCGCTCCTGGGCCCGCAGGGGGCTGCGCCCCGAGCGGGACATCGTGCTCGCGCTGACGGCCGACGAGGAGGACAGCGCCACCTACGGGGCGACCTACCTCGTCGAGCGGCACGCGGAGCTGTTCCGCGACTGCACCGAGGGCATCAGCGAGTCCGGGGGTTTCACCTTCCACGCCGGGCCCGGGCTGAGGCTGTACCCCGTGGCGGCCGGCGAGCGCGGGACCGCCTGGCTGAAGCTCACGGCCCACGGCAGGGCGGGTCACGGCTCCAAGGTCAACCGCACCAACGCCGTGACCCGGCTCGCCGCGGCCGTCTCCCGCGTCGGCGAGCACCGCTGGCCGGTGCGGATCATCCCCACGGTGCGGGCGGCACTGACCGAACTTGCGGCGCTGCACGAGGTCGAGCCCGACTTCGACGACGTCGACACCCTGCTCACCAAGCTGGGCCCGGCAGCCGCCCTGGTGGAGCCGGTGATCCGCAACAGCGCCAACCCGACGGTGCTCGAGGCCGGCTACAAGGTCAACGTCATTCCCGGTGCCGCGGTCGCCTACGTCGACGGCCGGGTCCTGCCCGGCGGCGACGAGGAGTTCGCGGCCACTATGGACGAACTCACCGGCCCCGACGTGGAGTGGGAGTTCCATCACCGCGAGATCCCGCTGGAGGCACCCCTCGACGCGCCGGTCTACGCCGCGATGCGAGAGGCCCTGATCCATTTCGACCCGGACGCCCACGTCGTGCCCTACGTGATGGGCGGCGGCACCGACGCCAAGCAGTTCTCGCGGCTCGGCATCCAGGGGTACGGCTTCTCCCCGCTGAAGCTGCCCGAGGGCTACGACTACGCGGGGATGTACCACGGCGTCGACGAACGGGTCCCGGTGGAGGGGCTGCACTTCGGCGTCCACGTACTCGACCGGTTCATGCTGGGCCGGCAGGACACGACCGACGGAGTCGCCCGATGACGCGCGCCCCGATCATCGCCCCCTACGGCGCCTGGAAGTCGCCCGTCGACGCCCGCACCGCCGCCTCCCACGACGGACGCCCCGAGTTCCCCGCGTTCGTCGGTGAGGAGGTGTGGTGGACCGAACCCCGGCCGGCGGAGGGCGGCCGCCGTGCCCTCGTGCGCCGCCGCGCGGACGGCACGGTCGGCAGCCCGCTGCCCGCGCCGTGGAACGTCCGCACCCGTGTCATCGAGTACGGCGGCCGGGCCTGGGCGGGCACGGCACGCCCGGGGACGGGACCGCTGATCGTCTTCTCCCACTTCCCGGACCAGCGGCTGTACGCGTACGAACCCGACGCCGAGGGCGCCGTGCCCCGGCCGCTGACCCCGCTCTCGCCGGTCGGCGACGGGCTGCGCTGGGCCGATCCGCAGATCCACCCGGACCGCGGTGAGGTGTGGTGCGTGCTGGAGGAGTTCACCGGGGAGGGCCCGAGCGACGTACGGCGGGTGGCCGCCGCCGTCCCGCTCGACGGCTCGGCCGCCGAGGACCGTACCGCGGTGCGTGAACTCTCCGACGACTCCTACGACTTCGTGACCTCGCCACGCCTCTCCCCGGACGGCAGGCAGGCCGTGTGGATCGCCTGGGACCACCCCCGGATGCCCTGGGACGGCACGGAGCTCAAGCTCGCCGCCGTCGGACCCGACGGCACTTTCGGCGCAGCCCGGACGATCCTGGGCGGCCCCGCCGAGTCCGTCGCCCAGGCGGAGTGGACACCGGACGGCACCCTCGTCGCCGCCACCGACCGCGACGGCTGGTGGAACCTGCACCGTGTCGACCCGGCCACGGGCGAGGCGGTCAACCTGCGTCCGGTGCAGGAGGAGTTCGCCGGTCCGGGCTGGCAGATGGGCGCGCGCTGGTTCGCCCCGCTCGCCTCCGGGACCCTGGCGGTGCTCCACGGCAAGGGCGCCCAGCGGCTGGGGATACTCGACCCGGCGACCGGCGAGTCGGCCGACGTACCGGGGCCGTGGAGCGAGTGGACGGCCGCGCTGTCCACGCAGGGCACCCGGGTGGTCGCCGTGGCCGCCTCGGCCCGCAGTTCGTTCGAGGTCCTCGAACTCGACACCTGCACCGGCCGCACCCGAGTCATCGGCGCCGCCCACCATGACATCGTGCCCCCGGAGTTCCTGCCCGATCCCGTGGAGCGGATCTTCACAGGGCCCGGCGGACGGGAGATCCACGCCCAGCTCTACCCGCCGGCGAACCCCTACTTCGCCGCGCCCGAGGGAGAACTTCCCCCCTATGTCGTGTGGGTGCACGGCGGCCCCACCAGCCGGGCACCGCTCGTGCTCGACCTGGAGATCGCCTACTTCACCTCGCGCGGTATCGGGGTCGTGGAGGTCAACCACGGCGGCTCCACCGGCTACGGGCGCGCCTACCGCGAACGGCTGCGCGAGCAGTGGGGCGTCGTCGACGTCGAGGACTGCGCCGCCGTCGCGCGGGCGCTGGCCGAGGAGGGAACCGCCGACGGGAGGCGCCTCGCGATCCGCGGCGGCAGCGCCGGCGGCTGGACGAGCGCGGCCTCCCTCACCGGCACCGACGTCTACGCCTGCGGCGTGATCAAGTTCCCGCTGCTCGACCTCACCGGCTGGGCCGAGGGCGGTGAGACCCATGACTTCGAGTCCCGCTACCTCGACTCGCTCATCGGGCCCTACACCGAGGTCCCGGAGCGCTACCGGGACCGCTCTCCGGTGACCCGGGCCGACCGGCTCACCGTCCCCTTCCTGCTGCTGCAGGGCCTGGAGGACGTGATCTGCCGGCCCGTGCAGTGCGAGCGGTTCCTGGAGCGGATCAAGGGACGCGGCGTCCCCCACGCCTACCTCACCTTCGAGGGCGAGGGCCACGGCTTCCGCCGCGAGGACACGATGATCACCTGTCTCGAGGCCGAACTCTCCCTCTACGGGCAGGTCTTCGGCTTCACCCCGCCCGCCGTACCAGCTCTGGAGCTCACCAAGTGACACCGCTCGTCCCGCTCACCCGCCCCCGCCGCCTCGTCCCCGGGGACCGGGTCGCCGTCGTCGCCCCCAGCGGACCCGTGCCCCGGGAACGGCTGGACGCGGGGCTCGACATCCTCCGCGGCTGGGACCTCGACCCGGTGGTGGCGCCGCACGTCCTGGACCGGCACCCCACCTTCGGCTACCTGGCCGGACAGGACGCGGCGCGCGCCCGCGACTTCCAGGAGGCGTGGTGCGACCCGTCGGTGGCCGCCGTGCTGTGCGCCCGCGGCGGCTACGGCGTCCAGCGCATGACCGACCTCATGGACTGGGAGGCGCTGCGCGCGGCCGGGCCCAAGACGCTTCTCGGCTTCAGCGACATCACCGCGCTGCACGAGGCGTTCGCGGTCCGGCTGGGCCTTGCGACCCTGCACGGGACCATGATCGCGGCGCACGGCTTCCTCAAGGACGAGCCCACCCGTGCCCAGTTGCGGGACACCCTCTTCCGGCCCGAGGGGACGCGGGTCCTCGGCGCCACGACCGCCCGGCCCCTCGTCCCCGGCACGGCACGCGGCGTCACCGTGGGCGGCTGCCTGGCCCTGCTCGCCTCCGGCCTCGGCACGCCGGACGGGCGGCCCGGGGTGCCCGGCGGCATCCTCCTGCTCGAGGACATCGGCGAGGAGCCCTACCGGATCGACCGGATGCTGACCCAGTTGCTGCGGGCCGGCTGGCTGGACGGTGTGGCGGGTATCGCCCTCGGCTCCTGGCGGGAGTGCGGGCCCTACGAGGAGGTGCGGGCGGTGCTCCTGGACCGGCTGGGCGGACTGGGCGTCCCGGTCGTCGAGGAACTGGGCTTCGGCCACTGCGAGACGAGCCTGACCGTGCCGCTCGGCGTCCCCGCCGTGCTGGACGCGGACGCCAGCACCCTCACGGTGGAGGCGGCCGCGACGGAGGACTGACCGGGCGGCACGATCGTGCGATGCACGTCCGCCATGGGCGGGCCCGGTGTGCCGTCCGTCGCCCCGTGCCGGGCCCTCAGGACGGTTCGGCCGCCGAGAGCGCGGTGACGGCGACGACGCCGTCGCACTCGGCGAACACCCCGTCGTCCAAGGCGACCTGGTGCCTGCCCGCACCGCCGGGCAGGCCCAGCACCATCGTCGGGTACTGGACCGGGGCCTCACCCGAGGCGCAGGAGCCGTCGCCCTCGCCCTGCACCTGGTGGAACGTCAGCTTCACCCAGGCGCGGCCGCCCGGTGCCAGCGCGACCGGCGCGGCCGTACCGGTGTGCCGCACCGTCAGCGGCACGTTCATCTCCGGCGAGCCGTTGGCCGCCCCGGCCACCGTCGGGAAGCCCTCGACGACGCAGGGCGCGCCGGAGGTGTTGGTGAACCCGGCCACCGCCGCCCCGGTGCCGGTTCCCTGGGGGCGCACGGCGGCCTGGTGCGCCGCCGTCGCCTCCAGGTCCTCCGCGCCGCAGCGGCCCGCGGGCTCCGACGAACCACCGGGCGCCCGTAATGCGCTGGAGGCCGGGACCGTGTCCCCCGCCGTCCGCGACGGCGCGACCGTCGGCGGAGCGGTCGGTGCGGACGAGCCCCCGCCCGCGCCACTGCCCGCCGCGCCGACGTCCCCCTGGCACCCCGTCAGCAGCACCGCCGCCGTCGCCGTCAGTGCCACCGCGATCGCGGCCCGCCTCGTGTTCCTGCGCTCCATGACGTCCCCCCAGGTCTTTCGGCTGCTGTGCTGCCGCGGAACACAAGGCCGCCGCCCTTCCGGGTTCCGTGCGTACACCCCTGGTACGGAACGGTGACGCCACGGAGTCGTCCGCTCCGCGCAGTTGCGGCCGCCGGGATGTGGTGGCCGCCGCGGGACCGGGCAGGAGCAGAGGTACGACTCGACAGGGGAGGAGAGCCGTCACATGACCGACGACCGGATCCGGAACCGCAGGACGACCCTGCGCGCCGGCGCCGCGACGTGCGCTTTGGCCGTCGTCGCGACGCTGCCGGCCTGCAGCGGCTCCGGCGGCGGAGGGCCCCACGCCGCGGAGCCGCGGCCCGCGATCGCCGTCGCCCCGGCCTCCGGCGGGCGGGCCGTGCCCGTCGACCGCAAAGTGACCGTGCGGACCACCGCCGCGCGGATCGAATCCGTACGCGTCACCGCCCCCGGCCCGGGGCCGTTGCGCGGCACGCTCGCGTCCTCCAAGGACAGCTGGACCTCGGCGGGCCGGCTGGCCCCCGGCGTGACCTACGACGTCCTCGTCCGCGCCGCCGCCTCCGATGGCAAGCGGCTGACGGAGCACACCACCTTCACCACCGCCGAACCGAAGCGCACCTTCGTGGGGGAGTACCACCCCGACAAGGGCACCACGGTCGGCGTCGGGATGCCGGTGTCGATCGTCTTCAACAAGCCGATACGCGACCGGGCGGCCGTCGAGCGCAAGCTGGGCGTCACCGCGAGTCCGGCCGTCGAGGGTGCCTGGAGCTGGATGAAGGACTGGAGCGGCCGCGACCGCGTCGACTTCCGTCCGCGCTCCTACTGGAAGCCTGGCACCGACGTCACGCTCCGCATGGACCTCGACGGGGTCGACGCGGGCGGCGGCCTCTACGGCACGCAGAACCGGGTCGTCCGCTTCCGGATAGGGGAGTCGGTCGTCACGACGGTCGACACCGCCCGCAAGACCCTCACCCTGCGCAGGGGCGGCGAGGTCCTGCGCACCATCCCCGTCTCCACGGGCAAGCCCGGTTTCGAGACGTGGAACGGGACGATGGTCGTCCTGGAGAAGACGCCCAGCATCACCATGAACTCCCGCACCGTGCGCATCTTCGGACCCGAGGCGTACAACCTGAAGGACGTGAAGTGGGACGTCCGGCTCACCACGTCGGGCACCTTCGCCCACGCCGCGCCCTGGAACGAGGGCAAGTTCGGCCGCGTCAACGGCAGCCACGGCTGCATAGGCCTGAGCACGTCCGACGCCAAGTGGTTCTACGACCACGTGTCGCCGGGCGACCCGGTGACCGTCGTCAACTCCACCGACACCGTGCAGGTCAACAACGGCTACGGCGCCTGGAACGCCGGTTGGGCGGACTGGCGGGCGGGAAGCGCCCTGTGACGGCCGCCCGGTGAGGTCAGGGGTTCACCCACCCCGCCACGAGGACCGCGGGGAAGAGCCGGTGGACGGCGAGGAAGCCGAACGGCCGCCGGAACTCAACGCGCACCCGCCTGGCTTGCCGGGCCTGCCCGGGAGCGCTGCCGACGATCAGGGAGACCGCGGTGACGGCGGCGGCCCGGAAGCCCTTCGCGCTGAAGGTCGCCGTGGCCGCCTGCTTCGCCGCGCCGACGGCCAGGGGCTGCGCGCTGATGCCGGGGAAGTGGCCGGCGCCGGCGTCCCGGGCGCGGGCCAGCCCGAACAACTCGGCGCGGTCGAGGAGATCGTGCTCGGCGCCCACGGTGAACGGCACCGTGGTCAGGTCGAGCGCGGGCGCCGGGTCGAAGCTCGTGACGTCCTCGACCACGACCCCCGGCCCGGGCCGCCCGTACGGCAGCAGGTTGCCGGGCAGCACCTGGTACGTCCCGTCGAGGGCCGCCACCCCGGCGGCGAGCACCTCGCCGGGGGCGACGTGGCCGGGGCCGCGCAGCAGATGGACCTCGATCCCGTTGGTGCCGTTCACCTTCGCCATGGTCAGCGGGCCGAAGGGGGTGGACGCGACCCCGGCCATGTCCAGATGGCGCGAACTGCGGAAGAGCGTCCCGGTGTGGTGGTCCTGGAAGGGCTCGGCCCAGTCGGTGCGCAGGGCCAGCGCGTTGGCGAGCAGCAGGAGGGTGTTCCGGTCGACGGCGACCGGCATCCTGGGGACCATGCCGTGGGTGCGGTCCGCCGCCCAGGCGTCCAACGTCCTGCGGTCGGTCTCGGTGTCGCCCGTGAAGTGCCCGTGGGCGCCCGCCGGGAGCAGCGAGAGCCAGCCGGGTGCGAGCGGCAGGGAGGCGCGGGTCCACAGGCCGACGGCGGTGTCGACGCCGTCCATGGCGTCCAGCCGGGCGAGCAGCCGTCCCGAGGCGCCGGCAGCCGTCGCGGCGTCCATGGCGACGGCCTGCTCCAGTTCGCCGCGGGCGGGGCCGGAGGCGCCCGCGGCGAGCAGGGCCAGCAGCGGCCAGACTCCCGCGGCGGAGAAGATCGTCTCCCCCGCGCCACCACCGGCCAGGGTCTCGCGGGCCCACCGCGCCGTCAGTGCGTTGACCGCGCTCACCAGTGTGCGGTCGTCCATGTCCCCCACCGTCCCCCCGCCCCGCCGGCGGAGCCGCGTCATCCGCGCCCTCCGCGCCGGAGGATCATCCCAGCGTCCGGGCCGAGCGGCCAAGGGGTCAAGCGGCCAAGGGGTCAAGCGGCCAAGGGGTCAAGCGGCCAAGGGCCGAGGCGCCGCCGCGGCACCGGCCGCAGCGGCGCAGCAGGGCCCGCGCTCGCCGCGCGGGCCCTGCTGTACTGCGGTTCGACGACCTACGAGGTGGGACTCCCTTCGCCGGCATGGTCCGGATCAGGTGCTAGGGGTCGCTCTCCGGTCTCAAAACCTCTTCCCGGACCTTCGAGCCTCTCAGCCCGGCCGTTGGACCCGGTTCCGGTGGAAGCCGCTGCTTCCGCTCCGCAACCAGTGCTACCGAACTCCCTCGCTCGCCCCGTAGGCCACGTTCCAATCTACTCAGCGCGGGACGGTGCGACTAGGGGTAAATCATGTCAAACCATGATTTTCTTCACTTGATCCGCCTCTTGTGCCTCCCGCGCCCCTGCTCTCCCGTTCGCGACACCCCTGTCATCGACGAGCCGTTGTGCGATCCGTTGACGGCGTCGCGCGACGCCCCTACCGTCACTTGGCGCGCCACCCAATGAACGACAGTTCACTGTGCGAACGGAACTGATCAGATCAGGGAGTGCCCATGCGTCGCACCTTTCCCCTGCTCCTGACGGCGGCAGCGCTCCTGGCCGCCGGGGTCACCGCCTGCGGCGACTCCGGCCGGCCCGCCGGCAAGGGCGCCTCGTCCGGTTCCGGCGGAGGAACGCGAAGCGTCACGATCGGCGCCATCGCCATCGTCGACACCGCTCCCGTGTACCTCGCCCAGAGCCGGGGCTTCTTCATGAAGCGCGGCATCGACGCGAAGATCACCTCGGTGCAGGGCGGCGCCGCCAGCATCACCGGCGTCATGGGCGGCCAGTTCGCCTTCGGCTTCGCCAACACCACCTCCCTGCTCACAGCCCGGCAGCAGGGGCTGCCGCTCAAGGTCGTCGCCAACGGCGTCGCCTCCACCGGCGAGCGGGACACCGACTACAGCGCCGTACTCGTCCCGGCAGGCAGCCCGGTCACGTCCGCGAAGGACCTCGCGGGCAGGACCGTCGCGGTCAACCAGCTGAAGAACATCGGCGACACGACCGTGCGCGCCGCCGTGCGCAAGGACGGCGGCGACGCCTCCAAGGTGGAGTTCGTCGAGATGCCGTTCCCCGACATGCCGGCCGCCCTGGCCAAGGGGCGGGTCGACGCGGTCTGGGAGGTCGAGCCCTTCGTCACCCAGGCCACCGGCCAGGGTGCCCGCGCCGTCGCCTGGCCCTACGCCGACGCCGCACCGGACCTCACCGTGGCCATGTACTTCACCACGCAGCCCACGCTCCAGAAGGACCCGGAGCTGGTGAAGGACTTCACCGCCGCCATGAACGAGGCCCTCGCCTACGCCGACGCCCACCCCGACGCCGTGCGCGAGATCCTCAAGTCGTACACCTCGATCCCCGCCGAGGCGATCGCGAAGATCAAGCTGCCCACGTGGCCGACGGAGATCAACCGGGAGTCCGTGCAGACCGTCGCCGACGACGCCCGCCAGGACGGCACACTCACCAAGGACGCCGACGTGGCGGCCCTCCTGCCATGAAAGGACGCGACGCCGCGTACGGAGCGGCCGGCCTCGCGGTGCTGTTCTGCGTCGCCGAGGCCGTCCCGCGGTTCGGCTGGGTCTCCCGGGACTTCCTGCCCCCGGCGAGCGAGATCCTGCTCACCCTCGGCCGTGAACTGAGGACCCGCCAACTCTGGTCGGCGCTCGGCGACACCATGAGCGCCTGGGCCCTGGGCCTGGCCATCGCGTTCGTCCTCGCGGTCGCGCTCGGCACCCTCATCGACGCCGTCCCGGGCGTCCGCGCCGCCACCGCCTCCACCGTCGAGTTCCTCCGGCCCATCCCCTCCGTGGCGCTCATCCCGCTCGCCACCCTCCTCTTCGGCGCGGACCTCGGCTCCAGCCTCCTGCTGGTCGTCTACGCCGCCTTCTGGCAGGTGCTCATCCAGGTGCTGTACGGCGTGGCCGACGTCGACCCCGTCGCCCGCGAGACCGCCCGCTCCTACCGCCTCGGCCACTGGACGACGCTGCGCCGGCTCGTCTGGCCCACCGCGCTCCCGTACGTCATGACCGGACTCCGGCTCGCCGCCTCCGTCGCGTTCATCCTCGCCGTCACCGCCGAACTGGTCATCGGCAGCCCCGGACTCGGGCTGCGCATCCAGCTCGCCCAGTCCGGCGGCGCCGTGGCCACCGTCTACGCCCTGATCACCCTCGCCGGGATCATCGGGGTCGTCGTCAACCTCGCCGTACGCCGCCTGGAGCGGTGGCTGCTGGCCTGGCACCCCTCCGTCCGCGGGGAGGCCGCCGCATGAGCCGTGCCGTGCGTCTTGTGCGCGGCGCCCTGCGGGTGCTGGGGCTGCCCGTCCTCCTCGTCCTCGGCTGGTGGGCGTGGAGTGTGTGGCGGCCCAGCTTCTACGTGCCCTCGCCGCAGCGGATCGCCGCCGTCTTCGGCGACGTGTGGCTCACCGCCCGCCTCGGCGACGACGTGCTGCCCAGCCTCCTGCGGCTCCTCGCCGGGTACGTGCTCGCCGCACTGCTCGGCGTCGCCCTCGGCACCGCCATCGGCCTCTCGGCCCGGCTGCGCGCCGCCACCGAACCCGCCCTGGAGTTCTTCCGCGCGATCCCGCCGCCCGTGCTCGTGCCGCTGATCATGCTCGTCGCCGGGCTCGACACGGCCATGAAGGTCCTCGTCATCGTCTCGGGCGCGATCTGGCCCGTGCTGCTCAACACCATCGAGGGCGTGCGCGCCGTGGACGAGGTGCTCTCCGACACCGCGCGGGTCTACGGCCTGCGCGGCCCCGCCCGGCTGCGGCGCCTCGTCCTGCCCGCCGCGAGCCCGCAGATCATGGCCGGTCTCCGGCAGGCGCTGTCCATCGCCATCATCCTCATGGTCATCGCGGAGATGTTCGCCAGCACCTCGGGCATCGGCCACACCGTCGTGCTGTTCCAGCGGCAGTTCCAGATCCCGGAGATGTGGAGCGGCATCGTGCTGCTCGGCCTGGTCGGCTTCCTGCTCTCGCTCGCCTTCCGCGCCCTGGAGCGCCGGGTCCTGCACTGGCACCAACGGGAGACACATGCTTGAGATCACCGGACTGCGCAAGGCGTACGAGGGCCGCGGCCGCGTCGTCGAGGCGCTGCGCGGCATCGACCTCACCGTCGAGCGCGGCGAACTCGTCTGCGTCGTCGGCCCGTCGGGCTGCGGCAAGACCACCCTGCTCAAGTGCGTCGCCGGCCTCCTCGCACCCACCGCGGGACAGGTCAGGCTCGCCGGGCGCCTCGTCGACGGGCCGCCGCCCGGCATGGCGGTGGTGTTCCAGGAGTACGGCCGCAGCCTCTTCCCGTGGCTGACGGTCAGCCAGAACGTCGAACTCCCGCTCCGTGAGAAGCGGGTGCCGGGCCCGCGCCGCACCGCCCTCGTCCAGCAGGCGCTCGCCGCCGTCGGTCTGGCCGACGCGGGCTCCGCCCACCCCTGGCAGTTGTCCGGCGGCATGCAGCAGCGGGTCGCCATCGCCCGCGCCGTCGCCTACGAGCCCCAGGTCCTGCTCATGGACGAGCCGTTCGCCGCGGTGGACGCGCAGACCCGTGCCGACCTCGAGGACCTCCTCCTCGGACTCTGGCACCGTCTCGGCATCACCACGATGCTCGTCACCCACGACATCGACGAGGCCGTCTACCTCGCGCGCCGGGTCGTCGTCCTGTCCGCCGCGCCCACCGTCGTCCAGGAGGACCTGCACGTCGACCTGCCGCACGACCGCGACCAGATCATCACCCGTTCCGACCCCCGCTTCGCGGAACTGCGGGCCCACGTATACGGGCAGATTCGCGCCGCGAAGACGTATCCGGGACGCCCGCCGGCGGGCACCATGAAGGCATGAGACGGTCCACGGCCGCGCTCGGCAGCGCGGTCTTCCTCCTCGCGGCACCCGGCGTCGTGGCGGGACTCGTGCCCTGGTGGCTCACCCGCTACGCCTCCGGCGACGGCCCCTGGCCGGTACGGGCGGCCGGCGGCCTGCTCGCCCTGGCCGGGGCGGCGGTGCTCCTGCACGGCTTCGCCCGCTTCGTACGCGAGGGGCGCGGCACGCCCGCACCCGTCGCCCCCACCGAACGCCTCGTCACCGGTGGCGCGTACGCCCGGGTCCGCAACCCCATGTACCTGGCCGTCGTGGCGCTCGTCGCCGGGCAGGGACTGCTGCTCCTGCGGCCCGTCCTGCTCCTCTACGCGGCCGCCGTGTGGCTGACCGTCGCCGCGTTCGTCCGCTGGTACGAGGAGCCGACGCTGCGCGCCGCGCACGGCGAGGAGTACGAGGCGTACCGCCGGGCCGTGCCCGCGTGGCTGCCGCGGTGGGCTCAGACCCGGTCGAAGGGCTCCGCGTAGCGGAACGCCCCGCTCAGCGACGGGGTGTAGCCGGACAGCGGGCGCACCTGGAAGTACGGCCCCCAGGCCGGGTCGGGCGGCGTGATCCGGTAGTCCGTGCTCGCCCTGAAGCCGTACCGGCCGTAGTAGTCCGGGCTGCCCAGCAGCGCCACCAGCGGTTCCCCGAGGGCGTCCGCGGCGCCCAGAGCGGTGTGCACCAGGGCCAGTCCGACGCCCTTGCGCTGGTGCTCCGGCGCGACGCTCAGCGGGCCGAGGCCCACCACGGGCGTGCCTCCGGCGTGCGCCCGCGTGCAGACGACGTGGCCGATGACGCTCTCCCCGTCGGAGTCCACGGCGACCAGGGACAGCTCCGGCAGCCAGGCGTCGCTCCTCCGCAGCTCGGCCAGCAGCGTGACCTCGACGGGAACGGGACGGTCCGCCGAGGCGAACGCCTCCCCGGTGAGCGCCTGCACTGCGGGGACGTCGTCGGGGGTCTCACGTCGAATCAGCATCCGGGCAGTCTGGACGCCCCGCCCCCGCGCGGCAAGCGCATTTCGAGCACGGCCACCGCGTCGGCCGTGCTTCCGGGGGTGCCCATGGCGGTTCGCGGCGGCCCGTGGCGCGGGCGGCCGCGCATACCGCGTGGTCACGGGGGTGGTGCCGCGGCGGTCGTCGTCGACCGGGCCGCGCGACGCGCCCTGCGCACCGTGCCGCGGTGGCGAGGGGGTTCTGTGGTCGGCGGCTCCGGTGACGCCGCGAGCGGACGGGGCGTCGTCGTGCCGGTTCGGCGGTGTGCGGACATCCGCCGCGCCGCGCCGGGCGGGCGGTCCGGCTCATGCCGCGGTCCTTGCGGACCCCCGCGCCCGCGCCGCCGTCACGTGCGCCGGGCGGCGCGCACCCGCGGCCGACGGCTGCGGCCAGAGGGGCCACCCCGCGGTACGCGTCCCGCGGCGGCCGTGCCGCGCCGGGTCGTCACCGCCGCCGGCACGCGTGCGCCGTGCCGCCGCGTCAGACCGGTTCCGTGTCGGCCGGGGCCGACACGCGAGGGCCACGGAGAGTGCCCGGGAAGGGGCCGCGCAGCAGGGAGACGAGCCCGTGGGCGAGTTCCTCGCGCCAGCACAGGTAGTCGTGGCCGCCGTTGTACTCGTGGTGCGCCACTTCGTAGCCCTGGGCCAGCAGGGCGTCCCGCAGCCGGCGGACCGCGGCCGTCAGCCCCCACTCCTGCAGGCCCGCCGACAGGTGGAAGCGGACCGGTCTTCGGGAGAGGGACGCCACGCGCCCGGTCAGCCACTCCTCGGGCAGCGCCTCGGCGCGGTGCCCGGCCGGCCACCAGAAGGCGCCGGACTGAGCGAGCACGTTCCCGAAGCGCTCGGGCCGCCGCAGCGCGGCGTACGCCGCGGCCAGTCCGCCGAGGCCCTGGCCGGCGACGACCGTGCGCGCCGGGTCGCCGCTGACCGGCCACCGGCGGGCCGCCCAGGGCAGCAGTTCGCGGGTCAGGAAGGCCACGAAGCGGTCATCGCAGGTGAGTTCGCGGCGCCGGGTGTCGCTGTCCAGGGCGTCCGGCATCAGCGCGACCAGCGGCGGCAGCGCACCGGCCGCCACGAGCCCGTCGAGCAGCGACGAGACGTCGAGGTGCTGCTGCCACACGTCCCCGTCGAGCAGCACCACCACCGGCAGCCCGGCCAGGTCCTCGTAGCCGGACGGCGCATAGGCCCACACCCGGCGCCAGTTGCGCAGGTGGGCGCTGCGCATGGTGTGGACGGAGACCTCGCCCGCGGGCGCCCCCGGCCGGTCCCGCCACGCGCCGAGTGGCGCCGGGGCCGCGGGGAGGGCGACGACCGAGAGCGGTTCGGTACCCCAACGGGTGGGGAAGACGGCCCGGTTGAAGGGGTCGCGGCGCGGGTGGCGGCGCAGTCCGCGCAGGTACGCCTGCCCCTTGGGCCCGGTGGGAGCCGCGGCGGCGCCCTCGCCCTCGTCCACGCACAGCGCGTACGTGGCGCGCCAGTCGGCGCGCATCCTTATCGTCCAGTGCCACACGTCCGTGCCCGGCACGCGCGACATCAGGTTGCCGGCCAGGTCGTCAGGGTCGAGCACCTGGTTGGGCAGGGCCAGCACGGCGCGCGTCGCGGCCGTGCCGCGCCAGAGGAAGGTGACCGCGGCGTGCCCGGGGTCGCCGTCCAGGGGTTCCACCAGGGGTGTCCCCTCGGCCTCCACGGCCCGCCAGAACTCCGCCTCGCGCCCGGGGCGGGCGGCCAGCGCCGCGAGCCGCGGACTTCGCGCGCGCTCGACGGGCGCCGGGCGCGGGACGCGGGGCGCGCGCGAGGGCGTTCCGTTCGGCGGGCTCCAGAGCGTGGACAGCATGATCGGCAAACCCTCCCGGACCCGTCCGACGGCAAAAGAAGGCCAAAATGACGTTCACCACATATTGAAGTCCGCACACGGCCCGGTCCATGAGGTCCAAACCCCTGACGGCGCGGGCCGATACGGGGTTCCATGTCCTCACCCGACCAGCGGTGACAGAGAGAGGGACCTCTTGGCCACCACCGTGCGACGCACCACCCTCACCCTCCCGGCCAGCCCGCTCGGCCCGGAGAACCCCCTGCCCGCGCTCAGGGCGCCCGGGGACCCGCACCTCCTCGACCCGGCCGAGAGCGTCGCGCTGCCGCCCGGCATGGCCCGGCGCATCGGCTACGGGCGGCTGCGCACCCTGCTCCCCGTACCGCGTCTCGACGGCTACACCCGAGAACGCGTGCCCACCGCACTGGACGCGGTCGTCCTGGAGAACGACCGGTTGCGCGCCACGGTCCTGCCGGGGCTCGGCGGCCGCCTGTACGCGCTGCACCACAAGCCCTCGGGCCGCGAACTGCTGCACACCGACCCCGTCCTGCAGTACGCCGACTTCGGCCTCGCCGGTGCCTGGTTCTCCGGCGGCGTCGAATGGAACCCGGGCGCCACCGGACACACCGCGCTCAGCTGCGCCCCGCTCCACGCCGCCCGCGTCCCGGCTCCCGGCGGCGGGGAGATGCTCCGCCTCTGGGAGTGGGAGCGGCTGCGCGACCTGCCCTTCCAGATCGACCTGTGGCTTCCCGAGGGCTCCGACTTCCTCTACGCGGGGGTACGCGTCCGCAATCCTCACCACCGGACCGTTCCCCTCTACTGGTGGTCCAACACCGCCGTACCCCAGGCACCTGGCACCCGCGTCGTCGCACCCGCCACCCACGCCTGGCACTTCGGCGCGTCGCGCACCCTCCGGCGGGTGCCCGTCCCCGAGGCGCCCACCGCCTCCGAGCACCCGGCCGACTGGTTCTACGACCTGCCCGACGGCACCCGCCCCTGGATCGCGGCCCTCGACGCCGACGGCCGCGGCCTCGTGCAGACCTCCACCGACGCCCTCCGCGGCCGCAAGCTCTTCGTCTGGGGACAGGGTTCCGGCGGACGCCGCTGGCAGCGCTGGCTCGCCGGGGACGAGGGCGACGGCCCCGGCTACCTGGAGATCCAGGCCGGACTCGCCCCCACCCAGCTCGAACACCTCCCCCTGGCCGCGGGCGCCGCCGTGAGCTGGCTGGAGGCGTACGGCCCGCTGGAGGCCGCCCCCGGCGCGGATTCGAGCGCCGTGGCGGAACGCCTGGAGGCGGTCCTGCCGCGCGAGCACCTGCGCGCCGCCCACGAGGCGTGGCTGCCGGCCGCCGACGCCGAACCCAAGGACGTCCTTTCGACCGGCTCCGGCTGGGGCGCGCTGGAGGTCACCCGCGGCCGGTTCGACCTGCCCGGTACGCCCTTCGCGCCCGACACCCTGGGCGAGCGGCAGAAGCCGTGGCTGGAACTGCTGCTCGCCGGGGTCTTCCCGAGACTCGGCGAGGACACCGTCCCCGGCCCGGTGCTCGTCTCCCCGGAGTGGCGGGAACTCCTGGAGACCGCGGGCACGTACGAGGGCAACGCGTGGGCCCTGGACTACCATCTGGGCCTCGCCCAGTGGCACGCGGGCGACCGCGCGCAGGCCGTCCGCAGCTGGGAGCGGGCCGCCGCGGGATCGGGTTCGTGTCTTCCGCTGCGCTGCCTCGCCGTCGCCGACCAGAGCGACGGCAACCCCGAACGCGCCGCGCAGCGCTACCTCGACGCCTTCCGGGCCGTCCCCGGAGGCGAGGCATGGGCCACCGCCGCGGCGGCCCTGGCACGCGAGGCCGTGCCGGCGCTCCTGGCCGCCCGCCGTCCCGGCGACGCCGCCGCCGTCCTCGACGCCCTGCCCGCAACGACCCGCGCCCGAGGGCGCTTTCGGCTGCTGCACGCCCAGGTCCTGCTGGCCGCGGGGGACACCGCGGGCGCGCGGGCCGTGTTCGAGGAGGGCTTCACCGTCGACGACCTGCGGGAGGGCGAGGAGTCGCTGCACACCACATGGCGCGCCCTCACCGACGAACCCCTGCCCGGGGGGTACGACTTCCGCATGGCCCCGGCGCCCTGAAAAACCGTTCGCCCGCGGCGGGCGGCACCCCGCACAGTGGTGCGATCCACGCACCACCACGAGGGGGAACCCGATGTCGACGCTGCGCGTCACGGCCGAACGGCTCACCGTCCACGACCACCCGAACGCGGACGCCCTGGAACTCGCCCAGGTCGGCCTCTACCGGGCGGTCGTGGCCAAGGGTGCCTACCGGACGGGCGACTTCGCGCTGTACATCCCCGAGCAGTCCGTGCTGCCCGCCGCGCTGATCGCCGAACTCGGCCTGACCGGACGGCTCGCCGGCCCCGCCGCCGACCGCGTCAAGGCGGTCCGGCTGCGCGGCGAGCTGTCCCAGGGCGTCGTCTGCCTCCCGGCCGCACTCGACGGAACGGACCTGGCACGGGCCGCCGGGGACGGCACCGACTTCGCGGAACTGCTCGGCATCACCAAGTGGGTGCCGCCGGTCCCGGTGTCGATGAGCGGCGACGTGGAGTCGGCGCCGGACCTGCTGCCGTGGATCGACATCGAGAACGTCAAGCGCCACCCCGGTGTCTTCACCGCAGGCGAGCCGGTCGCGATCACCGAGAAGCTCCACGGGACGGCCTGCTGCCTGACCTACCTCGCCGACTCCGGACGCGTGCTGGTCACCTCCAAGGGGCTGGGCGCCCAGCGCCTCGCCCTGAAGGAGGCCGACGGCAACCTCTACTGGCGCGCGGTCCGCGGCCACGGCCTGCCAGACGTCGCCGCGGCCCTCGCCGGCCGGCTCGGCGCCACCCGGGTGGCGATCTTCGGAGAGGTCTACGGCGCCGGTGTCCAGGACCTCGGCTACGGCGCCGACGCGGGCCGCGGCACGCCCGGCTACGCGGCGTTCGACGTCGCCGCCGAGGTCGACGGGGCCGTGCGCTGGCTCGACCCCGCCGAGGCGCTCCCGGCCGGGAGCGTGCCACTGGTGCCCACGCTGTACGAGGGCCCGTTCGACCTCGGCGCCGTCCTGGACCTCGCGCGGGGCGCGGAGACCGTCTCCGGCCGCGGACTTCACCTGCGTGAGGGCGTCGTGGTCCGGGCGGCACCGGACCGGCACAGCCCCGAGCTGGGCGGGCGCGCCGTCCTCAAGGCGGTCAGCGAGGCCTACCTCACCCGCAAGGGCGGCACCGAGTACGAGTGACTCCGGCGAACGCGCATGACCGTTCCCTCGCTGGGTACGCGCAGCCCCCGAGCCACCCCGTACGCAAGCAACGGAAAGGGAACGGCCATGACCGATTTCACCACTCCGAACGGTGCGCAGCCCCCGGCGCAGCGAGCCCTGCACGAGATCGCCACCGGTGGTGACAACGCGGCCGCGCTCAGCACCCTGGCGGCCAGCGACATCCTGCTGCCGGTGCCGGCGCCGCCGGAGGAGCCCGCGGGGGACGGGGCGCAGGAGGAGACGATCAGCCTGCCGGTCTTCGAGCAGGAGGACGGGACGAAGCTGGTCCCGGTCTTCACCTCGGAGGTTCGCCTGGCGCACGCCCTGCCCAACGCGCGGGGTTACCGCATCCTGCCCCTCGCGGCGCTCAGCAGCGGCTGGCCGTCGGACGACCTCACGCTCGCGATAGACGCCGGGTCGCCGGACACCCTCACCATCAAGGGCGAGGGCGTCCGGGCGCTGGCGGGACTGTCGGGCTGACGGCGGTCCGCCCGCCCCTACCCGCGAAGCGGGCCGCGCCCCTGGGGAGCGCGGCCCGCTTCGTGTGTCCGGCTCAGAGCGGCCGGTAGACGGTCAGGGCCTCGTTGGCCTTGTCGATGACCAGCTCGCGCGGCGCGGGCGCCACCTCGCCGTCGAAGGCCAGGCGGATGCCGGGGTCCACACCACCGATCCGCAGCCGCCGCAGCAGCGCCGTCGTCGAGCCGGTGAGGGCGGCCGCGAGCAGGCGGGTGCGTGCGTACGGGCTGCCGGGGACGATGCGGACGTCGAGTTGCCCGTCGGACAGGGCGCGGCGCCGCAGCGGCGCCGGGCCGATGCTGCGGTAGGCGCCGTTGCCGGCGAACAGCATCCACACCGAGTGCCGCCGCCCGTTGATCTCGAGGTCGATCGGGGCGGAGGTGCGCAGCACGTGCAGCGCGGCCAGCACCCCCGCGGGCCAGCTGCCCACGCGCCGCGACCAGCGTTCGCGGTAGCGGACGAGGTCGGGGTAGACGCCGATGCTGAAGGTGTTGAGGAAGACCGTGGACTCCGCGGACCCGGCCTCCTTGCCCGCGGCGTCGCCGGTCGGGGAGACCCGTGCGACGTCTACCGCGATCGCGGTGCCCTCGCGGACGGCCCGCGCGGCGTCGTCGATGTTTTCGATCGACAGGTCGAGCGCGAAGTGGTTGTACGTGCCGCCGGGGGAGACGAGCAGCGGCACGCCGTGCCGCAGCGCGACCGACGCGGCCAGGCTGACGCTGCCGTCCCCGCCGTGGATGCCGAGCGCGCCGCCGGCCTCCGCCGCCTGCTGGGCGGCCTTCTCCAGCATCTCGGCGAGGTCGTCGTCCTCGGAGCACTCCTCGACCACGGCCTCCGGCAGCGCGCCGCGCAGCCGTTCAGCCGGCGGGCCGAGCAGCGGCGGCGGGCCGGAGACCTCGTTGACCACCGCGAACAGTCCGCGGCCGTCCGGCAGGGCCGGTGCGTCGGCCCGGGGGGTCGGGGGCACCGCCAGCTGCCGTCCGGTCTGCACGAGGCCGCGTACGGCCAGGGCCGCGCCCGCGCCGAGGGCCATCCCGGCGGCGACGTCGCTGGGGTAGTGCACGCCGGTGTAGATCCGGGAGAACGCCACCGACCAGGCGACCGGCAGCACCGCGGCCCCCCAGCGGGGCGACTCCAGGGCGACGCCCGCGGCGAACGCGGCGGCCGACGCGGCGTGGCCGGAAGGGAAGGACGTCGTGCCGGGCTGCCGCGACAGACGGCGCATCACGGGCACGGAGTCGAGGACGGGGCGGTTGCGGCGCACCGCGCCCTTGCCGATGGTGTTGACCACCGCCGACGCCACCGCCAGCGACCCGGCGCCGCGCAGGGCGGCGCGGCGGCCGGTGCGGCCGCCGACGGCCGCGATGCCGGCGGCGATCCCGAACCAGAGCAGTCCGTGGTTGGCGGCCCGGCTGAGCCGGGGCAGCACCGGCTCGGCGGCCGGCCACGACCGGTTCGCCACGTTCAGGAACAGCTTCTTGTCCCATGCGCTCAGGATCCGGCGCACAACGACTACCTCCATGATCGATCGATTCCCGGGCGTTGCGGGCGGTGCGGTCCGGGGCCGTGGCCCAGGGGCGGTCGCACGGCGCGCGGGGCCGGTCACCCGGTCCCGCGGCCGGCGTCGCGGTCGTGCCGTTCGTCAGGCCTCCGGGCGCATGCCCAGGGTCCGTACGACTTCCTGGACGTTGGCGTACCGCCGGTTGTCGCCGGGGAGTCCGTCCACCAGGTCGGTCAGGGGGTCCGGCGCGTGCCGGTCGCGCAGGGCGCGCAGCAGGTCGCCGCGCCGCGCGGGGAACGGCTGCCGGGTCAGGTGCCGGGCGAGCTCGAACCGCACCGCCGTGCCCTCGGGGGCACCGGCCCAGGCCGGTCCCGTGCCGACCTCGGGGTCGTCGTCGGCGGCGGGCTCGGGGTCGTGCCACTCCTCGACCCGGGTCGAGTGCCCGGAGCGCAGCATCTCGCGCAGCTCGTGCTTCATCTCGTCGTCACGGTGGACGCTCAGACGGTCGCTTCCTCGTTGCACGGTGGCTCCTTTCCTCAGGGTCAGGTCTCTCCATCGTCTACCCCGACCAGGGGTCCGATGCCTGTCGAATGCCCGCAGAAGCGGATGAATCCCCGCACCCGGGGTACCAAACGGGCGAGGTGACCGGAGGCGAAAGGAAGGTGCGCGCCCCATGAGCCGCTACCCCGGCGGGGTCGACCCCGCAGACCTGGACGAACGACAACTGGTGCAGGAACTGGAGTCGGTCCACCGGACCCGCCACGAGACGCTGCTCTACGGCTCCGGCGCGGCCCTCGACGCCCACAACTCGCGGATGGCGGCCCTGGAGGGCGAGTACCTGCGCCGCCATCCCCAGCGGATGGTCTCCTCCGGCCGTACCCGGGCCGGGGCGAGGGCCCGGACGCTGCGGATGCCGGTCCAGGCCCAGCACTAGCGGACCGGGCGGCGGACACCCGCGTGTGCGGGGCGCGCGGCCGCCCGACGGCCGCCCCGCGCCCCGCGTTCCGCTCGCGGTTCCCCGCGCTACCACCGGTACCAGCGCGAGCCGCCGGAACCGCTCCGTGCCACGAATCCGAGCAGCCACAGCACCAGCACGACCAGGGCGACCCACCAGAGGATCTTGACGGCGAAACCCGCGCCGAAAAGGACGAGGGCCAGCAGCAGAACGAGTAGCAGCGGGACCATGGGACCACCTCCTGGATTCCGGTTGCCCTGGATTCCCGGCGGCACGCAGAGGAAATGCGCGCGCCCCGGCGGCGGGGGTGCGGAGCGCGTGCGAGGGTGGCGGCGGGGCCGGGCCCGCGGGCCCGGCCACCGATCCCGCCGGTCACCCGATCCCACCGGAGGCACGGATGCAGCGGACGTCACCGCCGGCCCCGCCCGGGCGCCTCGCGCGCGGCGGGGAGCGGCCCGACCCCGGGTTGCCGGTGCCGCGGTACTGGGCGGAGCGTCTCTCGGCCGGGATGCCGGGCGGCGCGGCACCGGAGCCGCCCGGCGGCGGCGAGGCGGTGCGTACGGCCGCCGCGGGCTACTGGGAACGCCGCGGGCTCGCCACGACCGCCGCCGGTACCGTGGCCGCGCCGGGCGCGGAGCCCCTGCTGCTGGCGCTGCTCGCGGCGGTGGACGGCGACGTCGTGCTCGCCCGGCCCGCCGCCGCCTGGCAGGCGCCGCTGGTGCGGACCCTCGGCCGCCGCATCACGACGGTGCAGACCCCCGCGGTCGGCGGCGGCGCCCCCGACCCCTTCGCCCTGCTGGAAGCGGTGCGCCGGGCCCGCGCGGAGGGCGCCGACCCGAGGGTCCTGCTCATGGCGGCCGCCGACGACCCCAGCGGGACGGTGACGCCCCCGGAACTGCTGCACGAGGTGTGCGAGGCGGCCGAGCAGTGCGGGCTCCTCCTGGTCTCCGACGAGACGTACGCCGACACCGTGCACCACCCGCACGAGACCGTGCTGCTCACCCCCGCCGAGACGCTGCCGGGCCGGACCGTCGTCCTCACCGACCTGTGCGCGGCCCTGGTGCCGCCGTCCTGGCCCGTGGCCCTCGCCCGGTTCCCGGCCACCGCGGAGGGCGCGCGTCTGCGGGCCGCCGTGGCGGACCACTGCGCAGGGCTCCGCGCGGTGCTCCCGGGGCCGGTGGCCGCCGCGGCCGCCCTCGCGCTCGCCGAGGGCGACGAGGTCCGGGCCCACCTCGCCGCCGCGAGCCGTCTGCACGCCGCCCTCGGCGCCGCCACCCACCGGGCGGTCACCCGGGCCGGCGCCCTGAGCCGCCCGCCCGAGGCGGGCTTCCACCTCTACGCCGACCTCGGCCCCCTGCGGCACGCCCTGGCGGCCTCCGGCGTCACGGACGCCCCGACCCTGGAGACCGCGCTGTCCACTCTGCTCGGACGTCCCGTCCCAGGCGGCCACCGCTTCGGCGACGACCCCTCCGCACTCCACGTCCGCATCGACACCGGGCCCCTGCACGGCACCGACGACGCCATGCGCCGTGCCGCCCTCGACGCCCGGGACCCGCTCGAACTGCCGCACGTAGACGCGGCGTTGTCCGCCCTGGGGGCCGCGATCACCGGCCTGGCCACGGGCGCCTGAGCGCCGCCCCCGCGCGGGGCGCGTCGCTGCCGCGCCGTGCGCCGGCGAGGGCGACCGCCCTGGACGGCCGGAGTGATACCGACGAGGGGCTGACACGAACCGTCGACGCGGAAACCGAGGACGAACCGCACCGGGCGCCCGCAGCCGGTGGGCGACGGCCGTAGGACCGCGCCGTCCGCCCTCTCCGGCGGCCCGGTTGTGTGCGCGCGACAGCCGTGGGCCGAGTGCCCTGACGGTGCCGTGAGGCCGGGCAGGGCGTGCGTGTCTGCTGCGGCGACGTCGTCCGCGGCCCGGTTGCGCGTGCGCGCGACAGCCGTGGCCCGAGACGCGGCTGCGTCGCACCGTCTGCCCGGCCCGGGTACCGCGACCGTCACCCCGGCGCCGGCGCCGCCCCGGGGCAGGTCCGGACCGCACCCGACGGCGGACCCGGCGCGGCAGGGGCCCGCGGCAAGCCCCGCCGGGGGCGGTCAGTGGCCGGGGTGTTCCGCCGGGGTGTCGTCGGGCGAGGTGGGGCCGGCGGCGGAGCCGCGGAGGCGGCGCAGGAGTTGTGGCGCGGAGGCGATGACCAGGGTGAGGGCGACGGCGAGCAGGACGCCCTGCCACGGTTCGGGGAAGAGGGTGCCGCCGAGGATGCCGATGAGCTGGTAGGCCGCCGCCCAGGCAAGGCAGGCCGGGACGTCGCCACGCGCGAAGCGGCGGACGGGCATCTCGGCGAGCAGGCAGGCGACCATCACCGGGATGCGGCCGGCGGGTATGAGGCGGGACAGGACGAGGACGGTGACACCGTGCTCGTCGAGCCGGCGTTGCGCGTCGGCGAGGTGCGCGGGGTCGGCGCGCTCCTGCAACCGCCGCATCCAGCGCGAGCCGTTGCGCGAGCGTACGCCGCGGTGGCCGAGCAGGTAGAGGCCCATGTCGCCGAGGAAGGCGGCGCAGGAGGCGATGACGAAGACCAGGGCCAGGGAGAAGGGGGCGGTCTGGTGGAAGGCGACGACGGCGGCGCTGCTGACGAGCGCGCCGGTGGGCACGACCGGTACGAGTGAGCCGAGCACGACCAGCAGGAAGAGCGAGGGGTAGCCGACCGCCTGGCCGGTGGACTGGGAGGACGTCTGCTCCGCGAGCAGGGCGAGTCCGCTCATCCGGCGGCCTCCAGCAGCATGCTCTGCCCGTGCTCCAGCCGGTGCACCGCCACCGCGGGTGCCAGCCGCCCGGCGAGCCGGACGAACTCCTCGCCGGGGGAGTGGAATTCGTGCGGGCGGACGGCGTCCATGCCGATCGGCCAGTACGTGCCGTAGTGGATGGGCACGGCGGCGCGCGGGGCGAGCCGCTCCAGGGCCTGGGCGGCGCGCGCCGCGTCGAGGTGGCCGGTGCCGAGGAACGGTCCCCAGCCGCCGACCGGCAGCAGCGCGGCGTCGCAGGGGCCGACCTCGTCCGCCATCTCGTCGAACAGCCCGGTGTCCCCGGCGAAGTACGTCCGTTCCTCGCCCACCAGCACGTAGCCCAGCGCGGGGGAGCGGTGCGGCCCGTACGGCAGCCGCCGTCCGTCGTGCGCCGCGCTCACCACGCGTACCGTCAGCGCGTCCACCTTCACCTCGTCACCGGGGACGACCTCGGTCAGCTCCAGTCGCCGGTCCGCGGCGAGCCGCCGCAGCCGGGGCACCGCGGCGGGGGCACCGCGCGGCACCAGTACCCGGGTACCCCGGGAGAGCCGGGCCAGCGAGCCGGTGTGCAGGTGGTCGGCGTGCAGGTGGGAGACGACGGCGACGTCCGCCAGCGCGGCGCCCGGCGGCGGTACCGCGCCGCGCCGCCTGCGCAGGTGGGCCAGGCGCGGGGCGAACAGCGGATCGGTGAGCACCCGCACCCCCGAGTCCCGCACGGTCACCGTCGCGTGTCCCCACCAGGTGATCTCGACCGCCACTCGTGCCTCCTCGTCTCGCCCCGAGCCTATGCTCCGGCGTGCCCGACGTGTGCCCCCGGTGCGCCGCGGAGCGCAGGGGAGACTGTGACAGTCTGGGGGTATTCGTGTTCAGGGCCGCGGACGGACATGGGGGACGGCGGCAGGCGTAGAGGAGACGTGAGGAGAGGGTGGGCGTGCTGCGTCGGTGGCGGGCCGCCGGAGGCGCGATCGTCCGCGTGCTGGTGGTGTGGGCGGTGTCGACGGCGACGATGGCCGTGCTCGCCGGGATCCTGCCCGACTTCCGCATCCAGTCGCCCACCGGCGACAGCCCCACCCGCATCGCGGTGACGGCGGCGGCCGGCGCCGGTGCCTTCGGTCTGCTGAGCGCGCTGGTCTGGCCGGTGCTCGTGCGGGCCGTGCTGCTGGTGCCCGCGCTGGTGCTCGGCCTGCTGGTGTTCTTCCTCAACGGCTCGCTGCTGCTGCTCGCGCTCCGCTTCACCCCCGACTGGCAGGGCGACATCGCGCCGGCCACGGCCGTGGTGATCGCCGCCGTGATGTCGGCGGCCTCGTCCGCGACGAGCACGACGCTCGCCATGCGCGACGACGCGGCGTACGGCCGCCGTCTGGCGCGCCTGGCGGGCCGGCGCCGGGGCGCGGGACACGACGCGGAGGGCGCGGACGGCACGGACGGCACGCGCGAGCCGGGCTTCGTCTTCGTCCAGCTGGACGGCGTCGGGCACGACGTGCTGCGCGAGGCCGTACGTCCGGTCGCGCGCAAGGGGCGTCTGCGCACGCCCGCGATGGAGACCGTCGCCGAGTGGCTCGACGGCAGCCACCGCCTGGTGCCGTGGACGACCGACTGGAGCAGCCAGACCGGCGCCAGCCAGCTGGCCATCCTGCACGGCAGCAACGAGGACGTGCCGGCCTTCCGCTGGTACGAGAAGGAGACCGGGCAGGTCATGGTCTGCAACCGGCCTTCCTGCGCCGCCGAGCTGGAGCGCCGCGCGGTCGCCCGCACCGGGCGGGCCGGGCTGCTGGCGCCGGACGGCGCGAGCCGGGGCAACCTGTTCAGCGGCGGCGCCGGGCAACTGGCGCTGGTGATGTCCGTGTCGACCCGCCGCCGGCGCTTCTCCGCGGACCGGCTGGCCATGGCCCGGCTGCGGTCCCGGGCGGTCGGCGCCCCGGAGGGCGGCGATCCCGCGGCCGTGCTCGCCCCGGTCAGCGCCACGCGCTCCCGGACCGGCTACTTCGCGTACTTCTCCGACCCGGCCAACGCCGTGCGCACCGCCGCGTCCTTCTTCGCCGAGGTCGTCCGCGAGGTCACCGAGTCCGTCTCCGCACGGCTGCGCCACGAGCGTCCGCGGGTGCGGCGCGGCGGGCTCTACCCCTTTCTGCGGGCCTTCGCCACCGTCGTCGAGCGGGACGTGGCGGTGGCCGCCGTCGTCGGCGACATGCTCGCCGGACGCGGTGCCGTCTACGCCGACCTGGTCGCGTACGACGAGGTCGCGCACCATTCCGGGCCGCGCAGCCGGGACGCGATGCGGGTGCTGCGGCGCCTGGACCGCGCCATCCGGCTGATCGCCGACGCCTCCCGGTACGCGCCGCGGCCCTACCGGATCGTGCTGCTCTCCGACCACGGCCAGAGCCAGGGCGAGACCTTCGAGACCGCGTACGGCCTGACCCTGAGGGACCTGGTGCGGGCGGGGTGCGGGCTGCCGGTGCGCCGCCGCGCCCGGGGCACGGCCAGCGGCACCGAGGCGCGCGCGGCGGCCCGTGCGGCACTGCACCGGCCCGAGCACGGGGGCCGCGCCGGCGAGGAGCAGGAGACGGCCGGGCCGTCCTCGGAACCGGTGGTACTGGCCTCGGGGAACCTGGCGCTGATCTCCTTCCCGGAGCTCCCGGGGCGCGCGGACCGGCAGGACGTCGAGGCCCGCCACCCCGCCCTGCTGCGGACGCTCGCCGAGCACCCGGGCATCGGCTTCGTGCTGGTCCTGGACCGGGAGCGCGGCCCGCTCGTCCTGGGCGGGGACGGCGGCGAGCACGAGCTGGAGACGGGCCGGGTCACCGGGCGCGACCCGCTGGCGATGTTCGGGCCGGGCGCGGCGGCCGCCGTACTGCGCACCGCCCGCTTCCCGCACGCCGCCGACATCATGGTCAACTCCGCGTACGACCCGGTCACCCGGGCCGTGCACGCCTTCGAGGAGCAGGTGGGCTCGCACGGCGGCCTGGGCGGCGACCAGAGCCGCGCCTTCCTGCTGCACCCCTTCGACCTGGACGGGCCGGACCCGCTGGAACGGCTGGTCGGCGCGGAGGCCGTGCACGGGCTGCTGGCCGGCTGGCTCGGCCGCAAGCCCGTGGCCGAGGCGCCCCCGGTCGAGGACGGGAAGGACGAGCAGCCGGTCGCCGGCTGACGGGCGCCGCGCACGGGACTGGTGTCCTGTGCCGGTCCCCTTCGGGTGGGTTCCCCGTCCGCCGGGGGGCGCGCCGCCGGGTTCCCGCCACGTACGGGTGATTGACCTACGGGCCCCACTGCTGGACGCTTGCCCGCGATTGATCGAACGGTGCGCGCGGGCGGGGTCCGCGGGCGGGAGAGGCTGCGATGCCGTACTACGAGGACCTGAGTCCGTACGCCTACTTCACAGAAACGATTCCTCCGGATGTCTCCGCCCATGCGGTCGGCTGGCTGGACCCCGCCCACCCCTTCCCCCAGGCCGAGCCCTCCGCCGAGTTCGCCGACCGCCTCTTCGCCCTGTGCCGCGACCACCTGTGCGCCATCACCCACGGCTGGTACGGCTGCATGCTGTGCCGCCGCAGGCTGATCGGCGGCGGCCGCTTCAACCCGGTGAGCGTGTCCCGCGGCGGCGAGCGGATCCTCGTGGGCCACGGCGAGGTACGGGTGGAGGGCGGCGCCGGCACCTGGCTGATCGCGCCCGACCTGGTCGTCCACTACGTGCTGGCCCACCGCTACGCCCCGCCCGAGCCCTTCGTCGAGGCCGTCCTGGCCGGCCGCGTCGTCGCCGGCCGCCGGTAGTCGCCCTTCGGCTCACGGGCTGATCGCGAGCACCACGTACGCCGCCAGCAGTGACAGGTGCACCGCGCCCTGCAGGGGGGTGGCACGTCCCGGTATCACCGTCAGCGTGCCGACGGCGACGGTGATCGCCAGCAGCACCATGTGCGTCGACCCCAGCCCCAGTAGCAGCGGGCCGGACATCCAGAGCGAGGCCACCGCGACCGCCGGGATCGTCAGCCCGATGCTCGCCATCGCCGAGCCGAGCGCCAGGTTGAGGCTGGTCTGCACACGGTCGCGGGCGGCCGCGCGGACCGCGGCGATGGTCTCGGGCAGCAGCACCAGCAGGGCGATGACGACGCCGACGAAGGACGAGGGCAGACCGGCGTACTGCACGCCCTGCTCGATCGTCGGCGACTCCACCTTGGCCAGCCCCACGACCGCGATCAGCGCCACCACCAGCAGCGCCAGGCTGAACAGCGCGGCGCGGGTGGTCGGCGGGACGGTGTCGTCCTCCGAGACGTCGATCACCTCGCCGCCCGGCTTGACCGGCAGGAAGTACGCCCGGTGCCGCACCGTCTGCGTCGCCACGAACAGGCCGTACAGCACCAGCGACGCCAGGGCGGCGAAGGTGAGCTGGGCGGTGGAGAACCGCGGGCCCGGGGTGCTGGTGGTGAACGTCGGCAGCACCAGGCTCAGGGTGGCCAGCGTCGCCACCGTCGCCAGGGAGGCGCCCGTCCCCTCCGGGTTGAAGACCGCCACCCGCCGGCGCAGCGCCCCCACCAGCAGACAGAGCCCCATGATGCCGTTGCAGGTGATCATGACCGCCGCGAAGACGGTGTCGCGGGCCAGGCCGGCGCTCTTCGGGCCGCCGTCCGCCGTCAGGGTGAGGATCAGGGCCACCTCGATCACGGTCACCGCCACCGCCAGCACGAGCGCCCCGTAGGGCTCGCCCACCCGGTGCGCCACCACCTCCGCGTGGTGGACGGCGGCGAGCACCGCGACGGCCAGGAAGACCGCGACGACCACGACCACGGCCACCGGCAGCACACGCCCCCATGTGAGGGCCAGCAGGACCACCGAGAACGCCGGGACGAGGACCGTCCAGTGCAGGGCGGACACGGGGAAGCGAGCGGTCATGCATCCGAGACTGACACCTCGTCAGGGTCGGCGCGACGCGGGGAACCCGGACGTGCCGCCGCTCATCGCCCGGCCGGGGGAAACGCCTGTTCGGC
Organism: Streptomyces sp. PA03-3a; assembly: GCF_033792735.1. Classification (NCBI taxonomy): domain Bacteria; kingdom Bacillati; phylum Actinomycetota; class Actinomycetes; order Kitasatosporales; family Streptomycetaceae; genus Streptomyces; species Streptomyces sp. PA03-3a. The sequence continues at coordinate 104,650 of NZ_JARAVM010000019.1, read as the reverse complement.
CCAGATGGTCTTGCCCGCGGAGGTCTGCCGGGTCCCCCAGGCCCGACTCAACTGCGCGACCAGCAGCGGGCCGCGGCCGCCCTCGTCGTCGGACAGGGCACGGCGCAGGTGCGGGGCGGTGCTGCTGCCGTCGGAGACCTCGCAGATCAGGGTGCGGTCGCGGATGAGCCGCAGCTGGATCGGCGGGGTGCCGTAGCGGATCGCGTTGGTGACCAGCTCGCTGACGACCAGCTCGGTGACGAACACCGCCTCCTCCATGCCCCAGGCGCGACCCGGTGAAGGTGCTCGTTGAAACCACGCCGCCCCTCGTCGTCCAGGAGCGCCCCGGAGAAGGGCCGGCCGCTCAGGTCCGCCGCGGGGACGCCGATCATGTCCGCCGCGGTGTCGTTGACCCGGCGGTAGCGCAGGCCGGTGTCGTAGGTGGCCATGGCGACGGACGACTGCTGGAAGGCCCACAGCAGGAGCGCGGTGTCCGAGTCGACGGGCGCGGCGGTGACGACGCAGCCGACGGGCCGGCCGTCGGCGCACAGGGCGGGGGAGACGCGTACGTCGAGTGCGAGTTCCCGCCCGTCGCGCGCTCCGCCGGAGACCATCAAATCGGCCACGGCCGCCCCACGCCCCCGCCCCGGGGCGACTGTCGGTGGCGGCGGCGATACTGGCCGCCATGCGCGCGAGCCGGCTGGTGTCCCTCCTCCTGCTCCTCCAGTCGCGGGGCCGGATGACCGCCGCGGAGCTGGCGGAGGAGCTGGAGGTGTCCGTACGCACCATCTACCGGGACGTCCAGTCGCTGCACGAGGCGGGCATCCCGCTGTACGGCGACGCCGGGCACGAGGGCGGTTACCGGCTCCTCGACGGGTACCGCACCCGGCTGACGGGCCTGACCGCCGACGAGACGCAGGCCTGGTTCCTGGCCGCGCTCCCCGATCCGGCCGCGCAGCTGGGACTCGGGGAGGCAGCGGCGGCGGCCCGGCTGAAGATCAGCGCCGCGTTGCCGCCGGCGCTGCGGGAGCGGGCGGAGCGGGTGCGCGAGCGCTTCCTGCTGGACGCGCCCGGCTGGTACGGCTCCGACGAGCAGGTGCCGCATCTGCCCGTCGTCGCCGACGCCGTGTGGAACCGGCAGGCGGTCCGGGTGCGCTACCGACGGTGGCGGGAGCCCGCAGAGGTCGATCGCAGACTCGAGCCGTACGGCCTGGTGCTCAAGGCGGGCCGCTGGTACGTGGTGGCCCACGACGGCCGCGAGCGGCGCACGTACCGGGTGGACCGGATGCTCGAGGTGCGCGTCCTCGACGAGACGTTCGCGACCCCGCCCGGCTTCGACCTCGCCGGGTACTGGCGGGAGTACCTCGCCGGATTCCACGCGCGGCTCCACCGGGAGCAGGCGCTGATCCGGCTGTCGCCGCGCGGCGCCGAACGGCTGCCCGCGCTGCTGTCGCGCGCCGTGGCGCGGGCGGTGGCCGAGGACGGCGAGCGGGAGCCGGACGGCTGGGTCCGCGCCCGCGTGCCCATCGAGTCGGTCGCGCACGCGCACGGCGAGTTCCTCAGGCTCGGCGCCGACCTGGAAGTCCTGGCGCCCGATCCGCTGCGGGAGTCGCTGGCGGAGTCGGCGCGGGCGCTGGCCGCGCTTTACGCGCCGCCGCGAGCCACACCGCCGCCCCCGCGGACGTCAGCGTGCTGAGACCGGCGACCGCCGCGAAGCCGGTCGGCACCCCGGCGCGGGCCGTCACCGCCGAGGTCCCGAGCATCACGGCCACGGTCGCGGCGAGCCCGTAGGCGTTCGCCGTCCCGAAGGCCCGCCCCACGCGGCCCTCGTCGACCGCCGTCATCAGCAGCGTCCGCGAGGCGATGCGCGCCTGCCCGAAGACGAACGCCCCGGCCGGGACGAGCAGCAGCAGCCCCGTCACCCCGAACCGGGGCTGCAGCGCGAACAGCAGGGCGCAGACCGTGAAGCCGGCGAACGCGAGCCGCAGATCCCCCAGCCGGGCGCCCGTCCGCCGGTACGCGGCCGCCGCCAGCAGGAAGCCGGCGCCTCCGAGCGCGTCCACCGCGCCGACGACGGCTGGGCCCCGGTGCAGTTCGGCGATGACCAGCACCGGCATCAGGGCGTCGAAGACGGTCACCACTGCACTGCCCTGGGCGTACAGCACGACCAGCGGCCCGTGCGGCCCCCGCGAGGGGACCGGCCGCGCCGTGGGGACCGCTGCGGCGGAGCCCACGGCGGCGGAGCGCCCCGGCCCCCGCCCGGTTGCCAGGACGAGGACGGCGGAGGCCACGAAGGTCGCCGCGTTGAAGACGAACAGCGGGGCGGGCCCGGCGTACTGCAGGGCGAGACCGCCCACCGCCGCCGACAGCAGCATGCCGCTCTGCAAAGCCATCTCGTACCGGGCGTTGAACCGCCGCAGCCGGTCCTCGGGCACCCGTTCCCTGATCAGTGCCGCGCTCACCGGCACGAAGAGCGCGGACGCCGCCGCCAGCGCGAGGTTGCTGCCGTAGACGACCGCCCCGAGCGGCCGGCCCGGTGCCGTCCCGAGCGCCGGCACCAGGGCCACGACGGCGCTGAGCAGGTCGCAGCCCGCCCACAGCGTCCGCCGGTCGAAGCGGTCGGCCATCCGGCCGGCCAACGGCGACAGCACGGCCTGGGGAACGGCGACGGCGATGAACAGCCAGCCCACGTCGAGCACCGAGCCCTGGGCGCGCACGATCAGCAGGGCCGCGGCGATCAGCTGGATGTTGTTGCCCAGGGAGGTGATGAACACGGCGGGCAGGAGGAGTCGTTGAGTGCGTCCGGTGGTGGTCACGGGGACCGATGGTCCCGCTCTCCGCTGACATCTGCCGTCAGGGGGACGGGGTGGGGCGCCCCCGTTAATCGGTGGACGTGCCGCCCTCGCTCCCGACAGCATTCCGGCGATGACGAGAACCGACACACCCACCGCCTGGGACGAGCGCTCCGCGCTGACGACCCTCCTCGACTACGCCCGTGACACCGCCCGTGCCAAGTGCGAGGGCGTCACGCCCGAGCACGCCCGCAGCGCCCCGCTCCCGGGTTCGCCGCTGATGACGCTCAGCGGACTGGTCAACCACCTCCGCTGGGTCGAGTACTACTGGTTCGAGGTGGTCTTCCTCGGCGGCGAGGACGAGGGCCCCTGGACGGAGGAGGACCCCGACCGCGAGATGCGGATCGCCGTGGACCTCCCTCTTGCCGACGTGCTGGCGGACTATGAGGCGCACACCGCCCGTTACCGCGAACTCGTCGCTGGGCTCGACCTGGACGCCGTCGCCAAGCGCCCCATCCGCGACGGCCGCCACCCCAACCTTCGGTGGATCCTGCTGCACCTCGTCGAGGAGACCTCCCGCCACAACGGCCACCTCGACGTCCTGCGCGAACTCGTCGACGGCACCACGGGCGTCTAGCGCTGTCAGTCGTCCGCGATACCGTCCACAGCGGACACACAAGATCGACCACGAACGACCCAGGGGTGGGCAGCATGAGCAGTGGGACCAAGGACATGAGGGAGAAGCGGCGGATACGCGTGGCCGCCACGGTGGGGGCCGCCGCCGTCGCGCTGGCCGCGACGGCGGGCTGCAGCGCCGCGCGCGACACCGCGGACGCCGTGAGCAAGACGGACTCGATCGCCCAGATTCTCTCCCGCGTCACCAGCCAGACGGAGAAGGTCGGCTCGGCCAAGGTCGACATGTCGACCGACCTGGGTCAGGGCAGCCCCATCACGATGAAGGGCACCTACTCCTGGGGGAAGGGCGTCGCGTACGACGTCATGATGGACACCTCGGCGGCTCGGATGCAGCCGCTGCAGGACGACCCCGAGCTGCGGGCGCTGATGGTGGACGGCGCCTACTACTACAACGTCGACCCGCAGCCCGCCGGCCTGCTGAAGGGCAAGCACTGGCTGCGTGTCGACGTCTCGGCGGTCCTCGGCAAGGCGGGCGCCGCCGCGGTCGCGAAGAGCGGGGACCCGACAGCGGGGCTGCGCTACATCGGGCTGACCAAGGACGTCGAGGACCTCGGGGAGCAGCCCGTCCGCGGCCGCGAGGCCCGTCACTACCGGGCGACCCTCGACAAGAGCCGCCTGGGCAACCTGGGGAAGTCGCTCTCGTCCTCCGAGGAGAAGAGCATCTTCAACTCCGCCACCGGGCCGCTGGACGAGATCACGATCGACGTCTGGGTGGACGGCAAGGACCTGCCGGTGCGCATGGTCCAGGTCATGGGCAAGGCGAAGGTGACCATCGACTTCCTCAAGTTCGGCGGCACCAAGGCCGTCACCGCGCCCCCGGCGTCCGACACGGCCGACTTCAGCTCGCAGTTCCCCTCGCAGTAGCAGGGCCGAGGAACCCGACGACCGCCGAAGTCCCCTTCCACCGCCCCGGGTTGCGCCATCATGCTGGAGGATCCGGGGCGGGCTGCGGCCGCGTGGGCGGCAACGGGAGGCAGGGCATGGACGAGCGGTTCGCGGTGCTGGCGAGCGCGGGATCGTTCCTTGAGGAGGACGGCGACGACGTCCGGCTCCCGCACCGCTGGACGCCCGGCGGCGTCGGGGTGCGGTCGGCGTTCACCGGCGGCCACGTGCTGAACCTCGCCGTGGCGGCCTGCGTGCTCAACGACCTCTACCGCGAGGCCGCGGCCGGCGGGCTGGAACTGCGGGGCGTCCGGGTGCGCGCGGAGGGCGGCTTCGACACCGCCCTATGGCGTTCGACCGGCATCTTCTACACCGTCGAGATCGACAGCGAAGCGCCGCGGGAACAGGTCGCGGCACTGATCGCGACCGTCGACGAGGTCGCCGAGATCCCGCGTGCCCTGCGTCAGGGCGCCGAGGTCACCCGCTCGGCGGGCTGAACGCGGCGCCGCCCCTCAGGGCCGCCGCGCCCCGCCGAACTCCGCCAGCCGCGCCGCGGCCGCGTCCCAGGCCCGGCCGTCCGCGGCCGGCTCGTACGTGCGCAGCGGCTGGGTGGCCGCGACCAGGGCGCGCATCGCCGCCAGGCCGTCGGGACCGTCGCCGACCACGCCGTGGGCGCGGGCCTGGACGAGGATGTTGCCCAGGGCCGTGGCCTCGGTGGGGCCCGCGACGACCGGGAGGCCGGTGGCGTCGGCCGTGAACCGGCACAGCAGTTCGTTGCGGGAGCCGCCGCCCATGAGGTGCACGCGGTGGAGGTCCCGGCCGGCGAGTTCGGCGGCCTCGCGCAGGGTGCGGCGGTGGGCCAGGGCGAGGCTCTCCAGGATGCAGCGGACGACCGCCCCGTGCGACTGCGGGGGCCTCTGGCCGGTCCGGAGGCAGAAGGCGCGGATCCGGGCGGGCATGTCGCCGGGCGCGAGGAACTCGGGGTCGTCCGGGTCGATGAGGGCCGCGAAGGGCTCGGCGGCCGCGGCCGCGGCGAGCAGTTCCTGCAGGGGCAGGCCCTCCCCCCGCTGCTCCCAGGTGCGGCGGCACTCCTCCAGCAGCCACATGCCCATGATGTTGCGCAGGTAGCGGATGGTGCCGTCGATGCCGCGCTCGTTGGTGAAGTTGGCGAGCCGCGAGGCCTCCGTCAGCACCGGGGCCTCCAGCTCGAGACCTGCCAGCGACCAGGTGCCGCAGGAGATGTACGCGAAGTGCGGCCCCGTGGCCGGGACCGCCGCCACCGCAGAGGCGGTGTCGTGCGAGGCGACGGTGACGACGGCGGTGTCCGCCGGCAGCCCGGTGTACGCGGCCACGTGGGGCAGGAGTGTGCCGGCGTGGGTGCCCGGGCGGCGCAGCGGCGGCAGCAGGCCCGGCTCGATGCCGAGCCGGCCGAGGAGTTCCTCCGCCCAGGTCGCCGTGCGCGCGTCGAAGAGGCCGGTGGTGGAGGCGTTGGTCTCCTCGGCGCCGATGGTGCCGGTGAGCCAGTGGGTGAGCAGGTCGGGGATCATCAGCAGCGTCCGGGCGGCCGCGAACTGCGCGCCCTCGCGGGCCGCCGCCAGCTGGAAGACCGTGTTGAAGGGCAGGTGCTGCAACCCGGTGACCCCGTACAGCTCCTGCGGGCCGATGTCGTCCCTGACCCGGCCTGCGACGTGCTCCGTCCTGCTGTCGCGGTAGTGGTGCGGGATCCCGAGCAGGGCGCCGTCCGCGTCGAGCAGCCCGTAGTCGACGGCCCAGCTGTCGATGCCGACCGACGTGACGCCGTCACCGGCCCGGGCCGCCAGGCGCAGGCCGTCCAGGCTCTCCCGGAACAGGGCGAGGACGTCCCAGTGCAGTCCGGTGGGCAGCCGGACGGGGGTGTTGGCGAAGCGGTGCACCTCGTCGAGGACGAGGTGGTCCGGGCCCACCCGGCCGAGGATGACGCGGCCGCTGGTGGCGCCGAGGTCGATGGCGGCGAATGGCACGTGGGCCCCTCGTGTTCTGGTCGTTCGGGTCGGAGCGACGGGTGCGGTCGGTGCGGCGCGGCGCACCGCGGGGGGTCGGTGGGTGGTACGGGTGCGGGGGAGCCGGCCGGCCGGCTCCCCCGCGTGGTGCGGACGGCGTCTAGGCCGTGTCGTCAAATGCGCGCCTGCTCAGCGACGCCTGGCACGGCACTCCCCCAGCTCCGCTGGGAGGTGCCCCCACGCTGCGTTGTCGAATCGTCCGAGTAGCCCCCTACGAGGACGATCCTCCGCCTTGCGATGCACCGCACCTGGGGGCCCCTCCCAGCGGTAGCTGGGGGAGCTCATGTGACGACACGGCCTAGCGCAGGAACGCCGCGGCCACGCCCGCGTCGACCGGGACGTGCAGGCCCGTGGTGTGCGTCAGTTCGCCGCCCGTCAGGGCGAACACCGCGTTGGCGACGTGCTCGGGTAGCACCTCGCGCTTGAGGATGGTGCGCTGGGCGTAGAACTCGCCGAGCTTCTCCTCCGGCACCCCGTACGTCGCGGCGCGCTGGGCGCCCCAGCCCGAGGAGAAGATGCCCGAGCCGCGGACGACCCCGTCGGGGTTGACGCCGTTGACGCGGATGCCGTGCTCGCCGAGTTCGGCGGCCAGCAGGCGGACCTGGTGCGCCTGGTCGGCCTTGGTGGCGGAGTAGGCGATGTTGTTGGGGCCGGCGAAGACCGCGTTCTTGGAGGCGATGTAGACGATGTCGCCGCCGAGCTTCTGCGCGATGAGCACGCGGGCCGCCTCGCGGGAGACGAGGAAGGAGCCGCGGGCCATGATGTCGTGCTGGAGGTCCCAGTCGCGGGCGGTGGTGTCCAGCAGGGGCTTGGAGATGGAGATGCCCGCGTTGTTGACCACCAGGTCCACTCCGCCGAAGGCCAGCAGGGCCTCGTCGAAGGCGCCCCGAATGGCGTCCTCGCTGGTGACGTCCACGGTGACCGCGACCGCGCGGTCCGGGCCGCCCAGGTCCTTGGCGACGGCCCGCGCGTTGTCCGCGTCGAGGTCGGCGACGACCACGCAGGCGCCCTCCGCCACGAGGCGGTGCGCGATGGCCTTGCCGATGCCCGAACCGGCCCCGGTGACCAGGGCGATACGGGTGGCCAGCGGCTTGGGCTTCGGCATCCGCTGGAGCTTGGCCTCCTCCAGCGCCCAGTACTCGATGCGGAACTTCTCCGCCTCGTCGATCGGGGCGTAGGCGGAGACGGCCTCGGCGCCGCGCATCACGTTGATCGCGTTGACGTAGAACTCGCCCGCGACGCGCGCGGTCTGCTTGTCCTTGCCGTAGCTGAACATGCCGACGCCGGGAACGAGGACGATCGCCGGGTCCGCGCCGCGGATGGCGGGGGAGTCCTCGGTGGCGTGCCGGTCGTAGTAGGCCTGGTAGTCGGCGCGGTAGGCGGTGTGCAGCTCCTGCAGGCGGGCCACGGCGTCCTCGAGCGGTGCCGTCGGGGGCAGGTCGAGGACGAGGGGGCGGACCTTGGTGCGCAGGAAGTGGTCCGGGCAGGAGGTGCCGAGCGCGGCCAGCCGGGGGTGCTCGGCGTGCGCGAGGAATTCCAGGACGGGCGCGGAGTCGGTGAAGTGGCCGACCTGCGGACGGTCCTGGGAGGAGATCGCCCGCAGGACCGGGGCGAGGGCGGCGGCCCGGGCCCGGCGCTCGGCCTCCGGCAGCGGCTCCCAGCCGGCCAGCGGCGCGCCGAACGGGTCCCGCCTGCCGTGGCGCTGCAGGAACTCCTCGGCGGTGCGGATGATCCACAGCGCGTTGCGCTCGCACTCCTCGGAGGTCTCGCCCCAGGCGGTGATGCCGTGACCGCCCAGGATCACCCCGACGGCCCGCGGGTTGGCCTCCTTGACGGCGGCGATGTCGAGGCCGAGCTGGAAGCCGGGACGGCGCCACGGCACCCAGGCGACCTTGTCGCCGAAGCACTCCTGGGTGAGCTTCTCGCCGTCCGCGGCGCAGGCCAGCGCGATGCCCGAGTCGGGGTGCAGGTGGTCGACGTGGGCGGCGTCGACGAGGCCGTGCATGGCCGTGTCGATGGACGGGGCGGCGCCGCCCTTGCCGTGCAGGCAGTAGTCGAACGCCGCGACCATCTCGTCCTCGCGCTCGGGGCCCGGGTAGACGGCGGTCAGGGCGCGCAGCCGGTCCAGCCGCAGCACGGCGAGGCCGGCCTCGGTGAGCGTGCCCAGGTCGCCGCCCGAGCCCTTGACCCACATCAGGTCCACGGCGCCGCCGGTGACGGGATCGGTGGCGGTGGCCTTGGCGGAGGCGTTGCCCCCGGCGTAGTTGGTGTTGCGCGGGTCGGCGCCCAGGCGGTGGGCGCGCTCCAGCAGTGCGGCGACTTCCGGATGGGTGGCGGATGCCATGGGGGTGTCCTTCGGGAGGGGAGGAACGAGGAGGAGCGGGACGGCGGTGCCTACGCGCCCCAGCCGGCCTGGGTGCCGCCGACGCGGTCGGCGACGATGTGCTCCTGCCAGCCGGAGGCGTGGTAGGCGGCGACGGGGTCGGGGGCCAGGCCCCGCTCCTCGCGCACCTCTCGCAGCAGCGGCCGCACGTCGGTGTTGTACGCGTCCATCAGGGCGGCGTTGGCGGCGAGGACGTCACCGGAGCGCTGCGCCTCGCCCAGGGCGTCGAGGTCCACCAGGAGTGCCTTGGCGGTGGCCTCCTGGACGTTCATCACCGAGCGGATGACGGCGGGGATCTTGGCCTCGATGTTGTGGCACTGGTCGAGCATGAAGGCCACGCCGGTCTCCGCCTCGAGGCCGCGGTTCTTGGCGACCTCGTGCAGGATCCGGAAGAGCTGGAAGGGGTCGGCGGCGCCGACCATCAGGTCGTCGTCGGCGTAGAAGCGGGAGTTGAAGTCGAACCCGCCGAGCTTCCCCTGGCTCAGCAGGAAGGCGACGATGAACTCGATGTTCGTGCCCGGCGCGTGGTGACCGGTGTCGACGACGACCTGCGCCTTGGGGCCGAGCTTGAGGCAGTGCGCGTAGGCGGTGCCCCAGTCCGGGACGTCGGTGGTGTAGAACGCCGGCTCGAAGAGCTTGTACTCCAGCAGCATCCGCTGGTCGTCGCCGAGACGCTCGTAGACCTCGGCCAGGGCCTCGGCGAGCCGCTCCTGACGGCCCACGATGTCGTCCTGGCCGGGGTAGTTGGTGCCGTCGGAGAACCAGAGCTTGAGGTCGCTCGAGCCGGTGGCGTCCATGATGTCGACGCACTCCAGCAGGTGGTCCGTGGCCTTGCGGCGGACCCGCGGATCGGGGTGGCAGACGCTGCCGAGCTTGTAGTCGTCGTCCTGGAAGACGTTGGAGTTGATCGCGCCGAGCTCCAGGCCGCGCTCCTTGGCGTGGGCGCCGAGCGCGGTGTAGTCGTCCACCCGGTCCCAGGGGATGTGCAGGGCCACCTTGGGGGCGACGCCGGTGAACTCGTGCACCTTGGCCGCGTCGTCGAGCTTCTCGTACGGGTCACGGGGCACCCCGGCCTGGGCGAAGACCTTGAAACGGGTGCCGGAATTGCCGTAACCCCAGGACGGCGTCTCGATCCGCTGGGCTGTGAGTGCGGCCTTGACGGCTGCGATGTCAGGCATGTCCACCTCGGATGGCTCGGTGAATCGGCTCAGTGAACCGGGCTTCCAGTGAATCGATTCATTCGGCTGTGAAGCTATCCACGTCCACCGCAGGTCGTCAAGGGGTCTGCCGGTCCGGATCCCCGTTATTGAATCGTGTCATCCGTCCCACGGAAGCGCGTTGTTGCTGCTCGTGCGGCGTTGTCAGGGCTGTTACCTGCGGGTTTCGCGAGGGTGCAGGTCAGGAGGGCGAGGCGGCGGCTCTTGACGCCTTCGCGGGGCGGGGCTAGCTTCCCGGCAACTCCGTTGAAACATTTCATAGCAGGAGGGCGCAATGACGCACCCCGAACCGGAGACCACTCCGGTGCTCGCGCTCGAGGGGGTGAGCAAGTCCTTCGGTGCCGTTCGCGCACTGCGCGGTGTGTCGCTCCGGCTGCACGCCGGCGAGGCCCACGCCCTCGCGGGCGAGAACGGCGCCGGCAAGTCGACACTGATCAAGACCCTCGCGGGTGTGTACCGCCCGGACACCGGCACGGTGCTGCTCGACGGCAGGCCCGTGGAGTTCCACGGCCCGGGGGACGCCCGTGACGCGGGGGTCGCCGTCATCTACCAGGAGCCCACGCTCTTCCCCGACCTGTCGGTGGCCGAGAACATCTTCGTCGGCCGGCAGCCGCGCCGTTCGCTCGGCAGGGTCGACCACAAGGCCGTGCGCGAGGCCGCGGCCGATCTCTTCCGCCGCCTCGGCGTGGACCTCGACCCGGAGCAGCCGGCCCGCGGACTGTCCATCGCCGACCAGCAGTTGGTGGAGATCGCCAAGGCGCTCTCCTTCGACGCCCGTGTCCTGATCATGGACGAGCCGACCGCCGCACTCACCGGCAGCGAGGTCTCCCGGCTCTTCGGCGTCGTCAAGTCCCTGCGCGAGCAGGGCGCCGCGGTCCTGTTCATCTCCCACCGCCTCGAGGAGATCTTCGCCCTCTGCCAGCGGGTCACCACCCTGCGGGACGGCGCGTGGATCGCGAGTGAGCCCCTCGACGGGCTCACCGAGGACGACCTGGTGCGCCGCATGGTCGGCCGCGACCTGGACGAGCTCTACCCCAAGCAGGACGCCGAGATCGGCGAGGTCGCCCTCAGCGTGCGCCGGCTCACCCGCGAAGGCGTCTTCACCGACGTCTCCTTCGAGGTGCGCCGCGGTGAGATCGTCGGCCTGGCGGGCCTCGTCGGCGCCGGGCGCAGCGAGGTCGCCCGGGCCATCTTCGGTGTGGACCGCCGGGACGCCGGCGAGGTCGTCGTCGACGGCAAGCCGCTGCGCGGCGGCGCGCCCAGCCTGGCCATGGCCGCGGGCATCGCGCTGGTCCCCGAGGACCGCCGGGCCCAGGGCCTGGTGATGGACATGTCCATCGAGCGCAACATCGGCCTGACCGGCTTCGCCGCCACCACCAAGGGCGGTTTGATGAGCCGTCGCGCCGAGCGCAGCCGCGCCCTGGACTGGGCCGTGCGGCTCCAGGTGAAGTACGCCCGGCTGGCCGACGTCGTCGGCACCCTCTCGGGCGGCAACCAGCAGAAGGTCGTCCTCGCCAAGTGGCTCGCCACCGCGCCCGAGGTGCTGATCGTCGACGAGCCCACGCGCGGCATCGACGTCGGCACCAAGGCCGAGGTGCACCGGCTGCTGTCGCGGCTCGCGGCCGAGGGCGTGGCGGTACTGATGATCTCCTCCGACCTGCCGGAGATCCTCGGCATGGCGGACCGCGTCCTGGTGATGCACGAAGGACGGCTGACGGCCGAGATCCCCCGGTCCGAGGCGACCGAGGAATCCGTGATGGCGGCGGCCACCGGCCGCGTGAGGAGGGCGGCGTGACCGTGACCGCCGACACCCCGCAGCAGATCGCCGCGGACGAACCGACCGCGTCCCGCCGCTTCCTGGACCGGGTGCTGAAACTGCGGGCGCTCGCCGTGCTCGCCGTGCTCGTGGTCATGCTGGCCGCGACCCAGATCTACAACAGCGAGTTCCTCTCCCAGCAGGGCGTCAAGGACCTCCTGCTGAACGCCACCATCCTCGTGCTCGTCGCCGTCGGCCAGGCCATGGTCGTGATCACCCGCAACGTCGACCTGTCGGTCGGCTCGGTGCTCGGCATCTCGGCCTTCGCGGCCGGCACCTACCTGCACGGCGGCGGCAACCCGCTTCTCGCCGTGCTCATCGCGGTCGTACTCGGCGTGCTCTTCGGCCTGCTGAACGGCATGCTGGTGAGCCTGGGTCAGGTCCCCGCGCTCGTGGTGACCCTGGGCACGCTCTACATCATCCGCGGCATCGACTCCATCTGGGTCGGCTCCCGCCAGATCACCGCGAACGACCTGCCGGAGAGCTTCGTCGACTTCGGCCACGACGGTCTGTGGGTGATCCCCTACCTCGCGCTGCTGACGCTCGCGGTGCTGGTCGCGGCCGGCTACTACCTGCGCAGCTACCGCGGCGGCCGCGACCTGTACGCGCTGGGCTCCAGCCCCGAGGCCGCAAGGCTCGCCGGTGTACCGGTCCGCAAGCGGATCCTCACCGCGTACGTCGTGTGCGGGGCGCTCGCCGGACTCGCCGGCGCGCTCTACCTCGCCCGGTTCGGCAACGTCGACTCCGGCACCGGCAACGGCTACGAACTGACCGTCGTCAGCGCCGTGGTGGTCGGCGGCGTCGCCTTCACCGGCGGCTCCGGGACCGTGTACGGCGCCGCGCTCGGCGCCCTGCTGCTGACCTCGATCAACAGCGTCCTGCCCTCCATCGGCGTCAGCTCGGTGTGGGTGCTGGCCATCGACGGAGTCCTGCTCCTGCTCGCCATCGCCGTGGACCGGATCGTGGCGCTGCGGGTGGCCGGCGTCCTCCGCAAGCGGGCCGCACAGATGAGGAGTGCCCACCATGTCTGAGACCACCAAGGCCCCCGCCCCGCTCGGCCGCCTCGGCGGCGCGGTGCGCTGGGACACCGCGGTCGGTGCCCTGCTCGTCGTCCTGCTGATCTGCTCCTTCTCCTTCGTGGAGAACTTCGGCAACGCCCTGAACGTGTCCTTCCTGATCGGCAACACCCTGCCGATCGCGCTCATCGCGCTGCCGATGACCATGCTCGTCGTCTCCGGCGAGATCGACCTGTCCGTCGGCTCGACCGCCGGCCTGTCCGGCGCCGTGATGGGCGCGCTGTGGAACGGGGGCATGGCGATCGAGACGATCATCCCGCTCTGCCTGCTCCTCGGCGCCCTGTGCGGCCTCGTCAACGGCCTGCTCGTGACCCGGCTCGGCCTGCCCTCGCTCGCCGTCACCATCGGCACGCTCGCCGCCTACCGCGGCATCGCGCAGATCGTGCTCGGCGCCGACTCCGTCACCGACTTCCCGCAGCAGTACCTCGACTTCGGCGCCGGCCGGATCGACGGCACCTTCATCCCGTACGCGGCGATCCCCTTCGCCGCGCTGCTGCTGATCGCCGTCCTGGTGCTGCACGCGACCCCCGTCGGGCGCTCCCTGTTCGCCGTCGGCGCCTCGGAGGAGGCGGCCCGGTTCGCGGGAGTGCGCGTGCGGCGGCTGAAGCTGGCGATGTTCGTCACGACCGGCCTGATCTCCTCCCTCACCGGCGTCTTCTGGGCGCTGCACTACGCCAGCGCCCGCTACGACAACGCCACCGGCCTGGAGCTGTCCGTCATCGCGGGCGTCCTGCTCGGCGGCATCGACTTCGACGGCGGCAAGGGCACCCTGGGCGGCGCGATCGCCGGTGTGTTCCTGCTCGGCGCGGGTCAGAACGTCATGAGCCTGCTCAACGTCTCGGCCCAGTCCCAGATCGTCGTCACCGGCGTGCTCCTGGTGATCTCCGTCCTCGCCCCGAGGATCGGCCGCCAGGTCTCGCAGGCCAGGGCGCGCAGGAGGTCGGCCGACAAGGCCCCGGCCGCGCTCGCCGCCTCGTGAACCCCCAGCTCCCCCCGCACACGTCACACGCCACCACCACCCCCCGCAGCACCCCCCGCACCACCTCCCGTCCTCACTCCGGCGCCCGCACCGGCAGCGAAAGGATCACCATGTCCAGAACCCTCACCCGCCGAGCCACCGTCGTCGTCGCCGTGACCGCGGCCGTCGCGCTCGGCGCCACGGCCTGCGGCGGCACCACCAAGAACTCCTCCAAGGACAGCGGTGGCGGCGGCGCCAAGGCGACCGCGTCGGCCGACCCCGACGCGGCGACCAAGAAGGGCCTGACCGTCGCCTTCCTGCCCAAGCAGGTCAACAACCCGTACTTCACCATCGCCGACGGCGGCGGCAAGCAGGCCCTGGACGCGCTGGGCTCCTCCTACAAGGAGGTCGGCACCAGCAGCGGCACCGACACCGCCGGCCAGGTGAGCTACGTCAACACCCTGACCCAGCAGCAGGTCGACGCGATCGCCGTCTCCGCGCAGGACCCGGGCGCGCTGTGCACCTCGCTGAACCAGGCCCGCAAGAACGGCATCAAGGTCGTCACCTACGACTCGGACACCAAGCCCGAGTGCCGCGACCTGTTCGTCTCGCAGGCCAGCTCCGAGGACCTGGGCCGCACCGAGGTGCAGCTGCTCGCCGAGCAGATCGGCTACAAGGGCGAGATCGCGATCCTCTCGGCGGCCCAGACCGCCACGAACCAGAACACCTGGATCGACTTCATGAAGGACGAGCTCAAGGACCCCAAGTACAAGGACGTCAAGCTGGTCAAGGTCGCCTACGGCAACGACGACGCCCAGCAGTCCTTCCAGCAGACCCAGGGCCTGCTCCAGCAGTACCCCAACCTGAAGGGCATCATCTCCCCGACCACGGTCGGCATCAAGGCGGCGGCCCAGTACCTGGCGGGCTCCAAGTACAAGGGCAAGGTCAAGCTGACCGGCCTCGGCACGCCCAACGACATGCGCGCCTACGTCAAGAACGGCACCGTCGACGCCTTCGAGCTGTGGGACCCGGCCAAGCTCGGCTCGCTCGCCTCGTACGCCGCGGTCGCCCTGGCATCCGGCCAGATCTCCGGCGCGGAGGGCCAGAGCTTCAAGGCCGGTGACATGGGCAGCTACACCATCGGCAAGGACGGCGTCGTGGTGCTCGGCAAGCCGACCGTGTTCACCAAGGACAACATCGACCAGTTCAAGTTCTGAGAGCCCGGGCGTGGCGGAGAAGGGCCGCACGGTGGGGATCAAGGACGTCGCCCGTGAGGCGGGGGTGTCCGTGGGCACGGTCTCCAATGTGATCAACCGGCCGGACGCGGTCCCCGAGGCGACCCGGGTCCGCGTACAGCGCGCCATCGCCCGGCTGGGGTACGTACGCAGCGAGTCCGCCCGGCAGTTGCGGGCGGGCCGCAGCAGGATCATGGCCCTGCTCGTCCTCGACATGGGCAACCCGTTCTTCGTCGACGTGGCACGCGGCGCGGAACGGGCGGCCCGGGAGGCCGGGCTCGGCGTGATGGTCTGCAACAGCGCGCAGAACCCGCGGGAGGAGGCTGCGTACCTGTCGCTCTTCGCGGAGCAGCGGGTGCGCGGGGTGCTGGTGACGCCGGCCGACGCCGACGGCGGCAACCTCGCCGCGTTCCGGCGGCACCGCATCCCCTTCGTCCTCGTCGACCGGGTCGCGGCGGGCACCTCCGAGTGCTCGGTGTCCGTGGACGACGTGGCCGGCGGCCGGATGGCCGTCGGTCACCTGGCGGCCGCCGGGCACCGGAGGATCGCGTACGTCTCCGGCCCCGGGCACCTGCAGCAGGTCCTGGACCGGCGCGAGGGCGCCCTCGCGGCCCTGGAGGAGGCCGGACTGCCGCCGGAGACCCTGCGCGAACTGCCCACGGAGCGGCTGGACGTCGCCGCCGGACGGGACGCAGGCCACCGGCTGCTCGGCCTCCCGGAGCGGCCGACCGCCGTGTTCTGCGCCAACGACCTGCTCGCCCTCGGGGTGCTGCAGGCGCTGTACGCGGCGGGGGTGGACGTCCCGGGCGAGATGGCCATCGTCGGCTACGACGACATCGAGTTCGCGGCCGCGGCGGCCGTGCCGCTCACCTCCGTGCGGCAGCCCGCCGCGAACATGGGCGCACTGGCCGCCGGGATGCTGCTGGAGGAGACCGGGCCGCAGGCCCGGGAGCACCGGCACCGGCGGGTCGTGCTCCAGCCGGAACTGGTGGTCCGCGACTCCAGCCTGATCAGACGCTGAGCCGCGCCCGGTCCGGGTGTCCGGTCACGGGGGTGCGCTTGCGTCGCCGGCGCGGGCTTCCGCAGTGCGGTCGCCCGGCGGCGAGCGCGGGCGGTCCGGTGGCCGGTCGGCCGGGGGAGTGCCCGCTTCGGCGGGTCGTGCTCCGGGCGGAGCCGGTGGTCCGCGACTCGAGCCTGATCAGGCGTTGAGGCTGTCCGGGTGCCGGGGTGCCGGGGTGCCGGGGTGCCGGGGTGCCGGGGTGCGCGGCACCGGCCCGATCAGGCGCCGGGCGGGTGCGGGCGGCCGGCGGCCGTGCGGCCCATGGTCAGCGCGAGTTTGCGCAGCCGCCGCCAGTCCGTGCGGACGCCCGTCGCCGGCACCCCGGGGCGGCTGCGCGGCACCCGCACCCGCAGCGCTCCGTGGCTGATTCGGCAGCGCACGGGCGTGGGCAGCATGAGGGCCTCGCCGTCCACGCCCGCCTCGATCTCGGCGGCGTCGGCGGTGGTCACCACCTCCCGGCCCGTCGCCACGGTGAGCCCGGAGGCGACCCGTGGGCCCATCAGCAGTCCCGCCGCCTGGGCCGCGTTGTCGACCTTGACGCCCAGCACCCCCAGCAGACCGGTGTCGAGACGGTCCCGGCGGCCGAGCCCGGCCGGGTCGTCGGTCCGGTACGGGTTGTTGCTCACCAGCACGGCCTGCGGCTCGTCGATGACGGTGTCCCCGGCCGTCGCCGTCAGCCGGGGCCCGGCGCGGTGGGTGAGCAGGTCGGGCAGGAGCTCCAGGATGGTGCCGACCTTGTCGTCGCGGTACGCGGGACTCTGCACGACGGCCGCGTAGGCGCCGAACGACACGTTGTTGACGAAGGGCCGGTCGCCCACGTAGCCGAGGTCGACGCGCAGCTCCACGCCGTCCCTGAGTGCGTCCAGGCACGTCGCGGGGTCCGCGCGGTCCAGCCCCAGGTCCATGGCGAAGTGGTTGCGGGTGCCCGCGCAGATCACCAGGAACGGCAGTCCCCGCTCGGCCGCCACCCCGGCCACCAGGGCCTGCGTGCCGTCCCCGCCGGCCACCCCGAGCAGGTCGGCGCCCTCGTCCGCGGCCCGCCGGGCGAGCTCGGCGACGTCCTGCGGTTGGTCGGGGTCGAGCAGCACGACCCGGGCACCGAGGGCCTCCGCCTTCTCCTTCAGTCCGAAGTCGCCGACCTTTCCGCCGCCCGAGCGCGGGTTCATGATCAGGAACGGCCGCCGAGGCCGGGCCGCGATCCGCTCCCTCAGTCGCGCCTCGTGGGCCCGGGTGGCGCGCATCGCGCTGCGTCCGGCGGCGACGGCCAGCGCCCACAGGCCGAGCGAAGAGGCCACGACCCAGAGCAGATTGGCCCGGTCGTAGTAGGCGAGGACGGCCAGCGGGGTCGCGGCGGTCAGCACCACGGCGAGCGCCCGCACCACACCGCGGCGGGTCAGCACCCACCACGCCCCGGCCGCCGTCAGCGCGGTGCCGCCCAGCGCGGCGGCCACCAGCGCGATGCTGCGCAGCCCGGCGACCACGAGCGGCAGCGCCACGGCCGCTCCCGCCGCGGTCAGGGCCAGGCGGGCCAGCCAGCGCTGCGCGACGTGCCTGCGGGAGAGCTGCTCCATGCCTCGACAGTGCCACCGACGGGCCCCGCGCCGCCATCCCGGCCGTTCCCCCGGGTGGTGATCCGGACCCGGGTGAGCCCCCGGCGCGCGACACCGGCGGCTCACCCCCCTTCCCGTGGAAGTGCGTCCGGGAACATGGGTTGCCAATGGTGGTCGCAAAGGAGGTGAGTGATGGAACTCGTCGCGCGGTCGGTCGGCTTTGAGGCCGACGAAGACGATGAGGTGCTC
Source organism: Streptomyces sp. PA03-3a (assembly GCF_033792735.1). NCBI lineage: Bacteria > Bacillati > Actinomycetota > Actinomycetes > Kitasatosporales > Streptomycetaceae > Streptomyces > Streptomyces sp. PA03-3a. The sequence continues at coordinate 86,718 of NZ_JARAVM010000019.1, read as the reverse complement.
GAGGCCGGCTTCTCGGAAGGCGTCGACGATCCTGGGTTCACGCTGCTCATTCAACGGTCGGACTACGAACCCGATGAGCAGGAGCTCTCTCTGGGGTTCGACACGTACTGTCTCGTCACCGGCGGCAGAACCCATTACGGGGGAATCCTGCGCGTCGAGTGGGACGGGGGCGTGCTGAGGTTTGATGTCTCCACGCAGGCCGCTTCAGTTCTGAATGTGGCCGAGAACCTGACAGTCCGATTCGAAGCTCCCGCCGAGGACGTGGAAGCGTACCTGACCGGCCTGCCGGAAATTCTGGACTGGGGACGGATGGAGGAACGTCCCGTTCTGGTGGGCCTCTGACCTCACCACGCAACTCGAAGTCCTGCCATCTCGCTGTTCCGGGTGGAGCAGCGAAATCGTGTGGCAGGGCGTGAGCTGTCCTTGGTGATGACTCTTCAACGCATCGGTCCTGTCGGATTCTGGAGTCGAGGCGTCTGCAACCCAAAGGGACAGCCCCGAGTGCCGTGTGCCGTCGCGCTCCGGTGCGTGCGTTGATTCCGCGCTTTCCGGGGCCGCTGCGTCCTGAGCGTGGACGCCGGTCGGTCAGGCGGTGCAGCGCAGCACGCCCGCCGTCTGCTTGGCGGTCAGCACGCGGCGGACGCTGTTGGAGACCAGCGTCCGCACCTTCGGCTCGTGGCGCATGGCGTAGCGGATGCCCTCGGCCATCGCGGGGATGCCCTTGGGGGAGACGGTGAGGGTGAGGTCGCCGCCGGCGCGCAGGAAGGACAGGGCGCGCTGGCCGAGCGCCGTCGACTGGGCGGAGGCCGCCTTGCCGAGGTCGTCGGAGATGATGACGCCCTTGAAGCCCAGGTCGCGGCGGAGGGTCTGATCGACGATCACCGACGAGAAGACGGCCTTGTGCTTGGGGTCGATGCGCTTGTACGTCGCCAGTGAGACCATCACCAGCCCCGCGCCCGCGGAGATGCCCGCGCGGAAGGGGGCGATGTTGCTGCCGGTGCGGGTCAGCGTCGTGTCCGTCACCGAGGCGGTCGTGTCCGTGTTGCCCTTGACGCTGCCGAGGCCGGGGAAGTGCTTGGGCGTGGTCAGCACCCCGGCCGTCTTCGAGCCCTGCACGTACGCCGTGACGTGCGGGGACACCACGCCCGACGTCGAGCCGAACTGGCGGCCGTAGCGGCCGATGGGGGCGTTCCCGGTGCCGATCGAGGTGGGGACGATGTCGGCGACGGGGGCCAGGTTGACGTTGACGCCCGCCTTCTTCAGCTCCTTCGCCCAGGTCTCCGCGCGGGAGCGCAGCGTGGCGGTGGACCAGGTGCCCTGGGTCTTGCCGCTGGGGATCGTGGAGAAGCCGGAGCCCTTGAGGACCTGCACCTGGCCCCCCTCCTGGTCCGTGGAGACCAGCAGGCCGATGCGCTGTCCCGCCACCGTCACCCCCAGCGACTTCTGCAGCCCGTCCACCAGGGACCGGGTCTTCGTCACCCCGGAGGTGCTGCGGCCCGCCAGGAACACCGACCCGACGGCGTACGACCGCATCGCGTCGAGGTCCGCCTTGGGCGGCGTGGGCAGCTGGGCCGCGCCCATGAAGAGCTGGCCCACGCGCTGCGTGTCGTTCATCGCCGCCATGACCCGGTCCACGCAGGACGCCTTCGGGGCGGTGGTGGCCGCGGGCCGCCCCGTGGCGACCATGGACTCCGGGGCGGACGGCGCGCCCTGGCAGGCTGCGAGGGCCATCGTCGTGGCCAGCAGGGCGAGGGACACGCGGCGGGAGGTGCGGGCATACGAGGTCACCCATGCAGCGAATATCCTGATTGTCCTCTCTGTCAATCGGAGCAGAACGCCGGGGGAGGGGTCATGACGAGCCGTTATGTCGCCGTGGTGGGGCCGGCCGAGGCCACCGGGCGGGAACGCCAGGTCGCCCGCAGGCTGGGCGAACTCCTGGCCCGGCGCGGCGCCGTCGTCGTCTGCGGCGGGCTCGGCGGGGTGATGGGCGCCGCCTCCGAAGGAGCCCGCGCGCAGGGCGGGACCACCGTAGGACTCCTCCCGGGCCGGGACCGCCGGGCGGGTGACCCGTCGCTGACCGTGGCGATCGCCACCGGCCTCGGCGAACTCCGCAACGGCCTGGTCGTCGCCGCCGCCGACGCCGTGGTGGCGGTCGGAGGCAGCTGGGGCACCCTCAGCGAGGTGGCGCTCGCCCTGCGGACCGGCAAGCCGGTCGTCGTGGTCGGCGGCTGGGACGTGCGGGGGCCCGGACCCGGGGAGACCTTCCTGCGGGCGGCCTCCGCCGAGGAGGCCGCCGACGCCGTGGAGGCCGCGCTCGCGGAGTCCTCCTCCGGAGGCTGAGCGACCGGGGAGGGAGCGCGGGGCGGAGTCGGCCCCCCCCGCGCCGCGCCCGCAGTCGGTCGCGTTCGCCTTGAAGCCGCCGTGGACGTGGAAGCTGCCAGTGCGGACCCGCCGGGCGATCTCCAGGCCGTGCCCCCGGTCCGGCGTCCACACCCCGCCGCCACGGCCGCGCTGGGAGTCGTCGGCAAGGGGCCGGGTCCGTCGGGTTGCCCACCACGAGGCCGTCGGCGGCGTGTTCAGTGCCGTGACGGGCCCCTCGTGGCGGCCGCGCGGGCCGGGACGCCGGTCCGCTCGGTGCGTGCGCGCCCCGGAGCAGTCGCCGATCACGTCGTCCTCCGGGCGCCCGCCACGACCTGGTGAGGCCGGCGCCGCCGGAACGGTCGTTGCGCACCTGCCGTCCGGTTGCGCCAGGGGGACGCGCAGGGCGGTCCCCGCCGCGGCGCCGGCGACGGCGCGGCCCGCCGGTTGGGGGCGGTTCGTACCGGCAGCGGGGGGTTCGCCGTGCCCTGGTGGGGGTCGTCGCCGGTTGCCCGAAGCGCCCTGTCGCCGTTGGGACATGTCGCAGCTGTGACAGCCGATAACCGGTGACACCTCCCCGGCATCGGCAGATTCTGGCGGACAGCGCGTGACCCGGAGCTGTACGAAAGGTGTTTGGGTGATGGCAAGGTTCCGCCTCACGGCGGCGATATCGACAGTGCTGGTGGTGACGCTCGGGGGCACCACGGCCGCTTCCGCGGGGAGCGCACCGGACGGACCGGCGCGATCCGCCGACCGTACGGGGACGTCCTCCGCCACCGTACGGCTGGTGACCGGCGACCGGGTGACGGTGACGTCGCTGCCCGGTGGGCGGCACACCGCCTCGGTCCAGCCGGGACCCGGCCGCGAGCACATCCCCTTCCGCACGCTGGAGGCCGACGGCAAGTCCCTGACCGTCATACCGTTCGACGCCGAGGCACTGGTGTCCGCGGGCACCCTGGACCGCCGGCTGTTCGACGTGACGGCGCTGATCGCCGCCGGCTTCGACGAGACGCACACCTCCACGCTGCCGCTGATCGTCTCCTCGCGGCCCGAGCCGACCCGGGACGGGGCACGCGTCACCGCGCAGGCGGCGAAGACCGCCGAGGCGACCGCCGACCGGCTGGTGGCGCTCCGCGCGGACAAGACGGCCTCGCGCACCCTGGAGAGCATCGACGCCCGCTCCTTCCGGGTCGACGGCGACGAACTCGGCGGCTTCTGGAAGACGCTGAACCCCGGTGGGTCCTCGGACGCCGTCCGGGTCGCGGTGACCCCGCGGGTCTCGCTGGACGGCAAGGTCAAGGCAGTGCTGGACCGCAGCACCGCGCAGATCAACGCGCCCGCCGCGTGGAAGGCCGGGTACGAGGGCCAGGGCGTGAAGGTCGCGGTGCTGGACACCGGTGTCGACGCGAACCACCCCGATCTCGCGGGGCGGATCGCGGAGGCCAGGAACTTCTCCGACAGCGTCAACACGGACGACCACTTCGGCCACGGCACGCACGTCGCCTCGACCGTCGGCGGCACCGGCGCGGCGTCGTCGGGCACCCGGCGGGGCGTGGCGCCGAAGGCGGACCTACTGGTCGGCAAGGTGCTGGGTGACGACGGCTCCGGCTCGGAGTCCCAGGTCATCGACGGTATGGAGTGGGCGGCCGGCGAGCACGCCAAGGTCGTCAACATGAGCCTCGGCGCGGACATGCAGACCGATGGCACCGACCCGATGAGCCAGGCCGTCAACACCCTGACCGCGTCGACGGACACGCTGTTCGTCATCGCCGCGGGCAACGCGGGCCCGGGCCCCTCCACGGTCGGCTCTCCGGGCGCCGCCGACGCCGCGCTGACCGTCGGCGCCGTGGACCGGGACGACTCCCTCGCCTCCTTCTCCAGCCGCGGCCCGCGCTATGGCGACGGCGCCGTCAAGCCCGACGTGACCGCGCCGGGCGTGGGCATCGTGGCCGCCCGTGCCGCGGGCACCACCATGGGCGACCCGGTCGACGCGAACTACGTCGCCGCCTCCGGCACGTCGATGGCGACTCCGCACGTCGCGGGTGCCGCGGCGCTGCTGGCCCAGCAGCACCCGGGCTGGGGCGCGCAGCAGATCAAGGACGCGCTGATCAGCACCTCGCGCACGGTGCCCGGCACCAAGGTGACCGAGCAGGGCGGCGGCCGGATCGACCTGGCCACCGCCACCGGCACGATCACCGCGACCGGCACGGTCACGCTGCCCCCGGTCCAGAACGGCGGAACGGCGGGACGGCAGCAGGCCGCCACCGTGCGCTACACCAACACCGGTGACAAGCGGGCCGATCTGAAGCTGGCCGTCAAGCTGTCCACCGGAACCGGGCGCGCCCTGCCCGACGGGGTCGTCACCCTCGGCTCCGGCACCGTGAGCGTCGCGCCCGGTGCCACCGCCGACGTCCCGCTGAGCACCGACGCGGCCCACGCCGCGCGCGGGAGGTACTACGGCTACGTCACCGCCACGGCGGCCGACGGCACCGTTGTCGCCCACACCACCGTCAGCCTCAACGTGCACGCCCCCAAGCACAAGTTGACCGTGATCGCCCGCGACCGCGACGGCAAGGTCATCGAGGGCGCGGCGCCGACGATCTGGGGCGCCGACGGGTTCGTGGACTACACCGGCATCGAGCCGGCCGTCGCGGAGGTCGAGGAGGGCACGTACCAGCTCAGCTTCGGCACGCTGGACAGGGCCGCCGACGGCCAGGAGCTCCGCGAGGTGGTCAACCCGGAGGTGAAGGTCACCAAGGACACGACGGTGACGCTGGACGCCTCCAAGGTCACCGAGGTGAAGATCCGCACTCCCCGGCCCGCCGAGCAGCGCGGCATCATCAGCTACCAGACGTACCGGAAGATCGACGGCAACGGCCTGATCCAGGGCGTGATGTTCTTCGACATCGCCAAGCGGATCTACGTCAGCCCCACCGCGCGCGTCACCGACGGCGACTTCGAGTTCGCCTCGCGCTGGCAGATGGTGGCCCCGCAGCTGCGGGCGAAGGTGTCCGGCACGTCGTCGGCCTTCACCCCGTACTACGTGCCCGCGTCCCCGGCCTTCGGCGACAAGGGCGCCAAGCTGACCGCCGTCGACGCAGGCACCGGCACCGCGGCCGACCTGAAGAAGGCCGGCGTGCGCGGCAAACTGGCGGTCGTACGCTGGGACTTCACCGATGACCGGGAGCTCGCCAAGGCGGCCGAGGCGGCCGGGGCCAAGGCGCTGATGCTGGTCGTGGAGGAGGGCTTCTACCCCTGGACGCGGTGGAGCCCGACCGGTGACCGGATGGCCGTGCCCACCATGCGCGCCGGCACGGCGGAGGGCACCGCGGTGCTCAAGAGCATCAAGAAGCGCACCACCACGGTGGAGTTCTCCGGCACGGTGCGCAGCCCGTACCTGTACGACGTGATGCAGGTGTCCAAGGGCTTCGTTCCGAAGAACCTGGTGCACACCGTCTCCGAGCGCGAGAGCGCCGTGGTCCGCAGCACCTACACCCGTACCGGTGCCTCGCAGTGGGCGAGTGAGCAGCGCTTCGGGTGGCGTCCGTACCAGGACACCGCCTGGAACCAGTACAGCCGCGAGGTGCCGACGGGCCAGGAGCGTGTGGAGTACGTGACCGGCGGGGACACCCTGTGGCGCCACACCGTGCACCACAACGTCGTCTTCGGCATGGACACCCCGCTCGGGGCAGGCATGCAGAACGTGCCGCGCACCTACCGGCCCGGTGAGCAGGCCACGGAGCGCTGGTTCGGGGCGGTGGTCCGTCCGTCGATCCCGCGTGGTGCGGCCTGGCCGTCGGAGCGCAAGGGCGACACTCTGTCCTTGTTCGTTCCGGAGTTCAACGACTCCGGCACCGGCCACTATGCGTTCTACGAGCTCAACGGCTTCGGCGGCGGCATCGGAACCGGCGCGGCCCGCGCCGCCGGCGGAGCGCCGGTGGACGACACCGCCACCGCGGTGCTCTACCGCGACGGGAAGCGGATCGCCGAGTCCGACCAGGGCGCCTGGGGCAACTTCGAGGTGCCGGCGGGTGACGCCCAGTACCGGCTGGACCTGACCACCGCCCGCATCTCGGACGACTGGCGGTTCGGCGCCGGCACCCGTACCTCGTGGACGTTCCGCTCGGGCACCGCGGCGGAGCCGACGACGCTGCCCCTGCTGCAGGTCGACTACGCGGTCCCGGTCGACGCCCGCAACGCGGTGGGCCCCGCCCGCCGCCACACCCTGGGCCTGAACGTGCGGATGCAGGACGGCATGGCCGCGCCGCGCGGGGTGACCGTGCGGGTGGAGACGTCCTACGACGACGGTCGGACCTGGACCCGGGCCGCCACGGCCCGCAAGGGTGGTGGCTTCACCGCCACCGTGGAGCGTCCGTCGCGGGTGCGCGGTGACGCCTATGTGACGCTGCGCGTGACCGCGACCGACGCGGCCGGCAACAGCGTCCGGCAGACGGTGGACCGTGCGTATCTGCACAGCGGCGCACGGAACTCCGGAGGACGGTGACGGTGGGGCGTCACCGTTGACACAGCGGCGGGTGCAGGGGAGTGTGGGCCCCGGCACCCGCCGCGCCACGGTCACGAAACATTTCCCGGGTATAGTCCGGTCTTTAACGATATGTGCGGCTTGTGCGCCTACCCTGCGCACGTCGTGCGGACCGTCCCGGACCCGGAGGAACGCGGCATGCTCGAGGTGGCTGGCCTCACCGCGATGGAGGAGACCGTCTACCGGCTTCTGGTCACCACCGCCACAGCCTCGGCGGACGAGGTCGCCGCCCAGACGGGCCTGCCACCCGGGCAGACGGAGGGCGTCCTCACCTCCCTCGCCGCCAAGGGGCTGGCCAGTCCCACCGACGGCCTCCCCCGCCAGTACGCCGCCACCCCGCCCGACGTGGCCCTGCTGCCGCGGCTGCAACGCCAGGCCGACTCCCTCGACAAGGCCCGCACCGCGGTCACCGACCTGCTGGAGAGCTACCGCAGCACCGCGCGCCGCCAGGACGCCGGCCAGCTCATCGAGGTCATCACCGGCAGCGAGGCACTGCGCCAGAACCTGCGGCAGCTGCAGGAGAACGCACGGCACGAGATGCTCTGGTTCTGCAAGGCCCAGTACGTCGCCATGCCCTCCGGGAGCAACCGCGCCGAGTACGACGCCCTGGCCCGCGGCGTGCGCTACCGGGTCCTGTACGAGCGGGCGTTCTTCGACGACGACGGGGCCATCGACAACGTCGTCGAGGGGGTCCAGGCGGGGGAGATGGCGCGCTCCGTGCCCCACCTGCCGCTGCGGCTCGCGGTCGCCGACCGCAGCATCGCCATCTGCCCCCTGGTCCCCGGCGGCCCGCACGGCAGCCCGAACGAACCGACGGCGGCGCTGCTGCGCGACAGCAGCCTCCTGGGGGCGCTGACCGCGCTGTTCGAACGCTACTGGGAGGACGCGGTGCCGCTGCACGTCAGCGCGTCCGGCGCGGTGAGCGGGGCCGACGGCGCCGACGACTCCGACCCGCTGAGCGAGACCGACCGCCGGCTGCTGTCGCTGCTCGTGGCGGGCGTCGCGGACAAGGCCATAGCCAGCCAGATGGGCCTGAGCCGGCGCACCGTCCAGCGCCACATCCAGCACATGATGACGCTCGCCGGCGCCGCGACCCGCATGCAGCTCGCGTGGCAGGCGGCCCGCCGCGGCTGGCTCTGAGCGGGGTGCGGGAGGGCCCGCGGGCGTAGGGTGAGGGGTGGCGTGAGTGCCCAAGGCCCCGGAGCTACGGCGGGGCCTGCATCGGACTCGAGCAGCAGCTGGTGCGCGGTCAGGTCACGCCGCTGTGGCCGCCGACCGGGATCGCGCTGGTCGGCCTGCCGCTCGGCGGCATCCGGCTGTGGCCGGGGATCGCGATCGGCGCGTTCGCCGTCAACATCATGATCGGGCCCTCGCTCCTTCCCGTGCTGGGGATCGTGGCGGGCAACACCCTCGCCCCGGTGTGCGCCTGCCTGCTGCTGCGCAGGGTGGGGTTCCGCGTCGAACTCGGCCGGCTGCGGGACGCGCTCGCCCTGGTCTTCCTCGGCGCGCTCGGCGGGATGCTGATCAGCGCGACGATCGGCAGCGCACTGCTGGTGGCCTCCGGAGCCGAACCGGCCGGTGCCTTCTGGCCCACCTGCTGGGTCTGGTGGACCGGCGACGCGATGGGGGTGCTGGTGATCGCCCCGCTGCTGCTCGTCCTGCGCACGGCGCGGCTGCCGCGCGGGGTCCCGGCGTACCGCTGGGCGGAGGCGGCGGCGCTGGTGGCGGGTACCGCGCTCGTCACGGTCGTGGCCACCCGCAGCACCCCGGGGCTGCTCTTCCTCGTCTCCCCGCTGCTGATCTGGGCCGCGTTCCGCTTCCATCTGGCGGGCGCCGCGCCCTGCGCCCTGATCACCTCGCTCATCGCGATCGGCGCCGCCGCGGCCGGGTCCGGACCGTTCGCCGGGCTCGACCTGTTCGCCAAGATGGCCACCCTCCAGGCCTTCAACGGGTCCGCCGCGCTGACCGCCCTGCTGCTGTCGGCGACCGTCACCGAACGGGAGCACACCCGCCGCGAGAGCGCGCAGGTCTGCCGCCGGCTCGGCGAGGCGCTGTCGCGGCTCGCGCCCGACGAGAAGACCGATCACTGGGCGGCCGTGCCGCCCGGCGAACGCGGCCACGACCAGCGGTGCCGTTCCGCGCGTCCTCCCGGCGGGGTGGCGCTACTTTGAGAGGGGGCCTCACGAGGGCCGCCACAGCGGACGGAGGTGCCGGTGGGGACTGGCGGCGGCAAGGACGCCGAGGGCCTGCCACGGTTGCAGCTCGACGAGTTGCTGGACGAGCTGCAGTCGCGCATCGACGCGGTGCGGGGGACGCGTGACCGTGTGCACAGCCTGCTGGAGGCGGTGCTGACGGTCGGACGCGAACTGGACCTGCCGCAGGTACTGCGGCGGATCGCCGAGGCCGCCGTCCTGCTCGTCGACGCGGAGTACGGGGCGCTGGGCGTGATCGGCGACGACGCGCGGCTGGCCCAGTTCCTGACGGTGGGCGTCGGCGACGAGCAGATCGAGGCGATCGGGCCGCTGCCCTCGGGCCACGGCATCCTGGGCGAGCTGATCCGCCACCCGGCCCCGTTGCGGCTGGAGGAGATCGGGCAGCACCCGGCCTCCTACGGCTTCCCGCCGAACCACCCACCGATGCACTCGTTCCTGGGGGTGCCGATCCGGGTCCGCGACGAGGTGTTCGGCAATCTCTACCTGACGGAGAAGCGGGGCGGCAAGGAGTTCGACGGCGAGGACGAGACGGTGCTGTCCACCCTGGCGGTGGCGGCCGGGGTGGCGATCGACAACGCCCGGCTGTACGAGGAGGCCAGGTCGCGTCAGCGGTGGCTGGAGGCGAACGCGGAGATCACCAGGGGCCTGCTGTCGGGCATGGAGGAGAACGCGGTGCTGGAGCTCATCGTGGAGCACGCGCGGCGGATCCTCGGCGCGGACCTGGGGGTGCTGGCCCTGCCGGCCGGAAGCGCCGACGGGATCACGATGGCCATCGCCACCGGTATCGACGCCGACGCCCACCGGGGGCTGACGCTGCCGTGCGAAGGATCGTTCACCGGGGCGGCCATGGCCGCGAACGAGCCGCTGACCAGCGTCGACATCCAGCGCGATCCCCGGGTGGTGGCGGGCCCGCCGCGGTTCGCGGGGCTGGGCCCCGCGGTGGCGGTTCCGATGGCGACCCCGCAGGGCGTGCGCGGGGCGCTGCTGCTGGCCCGCGCCGAGGGGGAGACGCCGTTCACGGAGGCGGAGACGGCGCCGCTGCTGGGCTTCGCCGGCTCGGCGGCGCTGGCGATGGAACTGGCCGAGCGCCGGCGGGCGGCCGAGCAGCTCGTCCTCCTGGAGGACCACGACCGGATCGCCCGTGACCTGCACGACCTGGCGATCCAGCGGCTGTTCGCGACCGGGATGACACTGCAGAGCGCGGTGCGGTTCGTGGACCACCCGCAGGCGAGCGAGCGGCTGCTGCGGGCCGTGGACGACCTGGACGAGACGATCAAGATCATCCGCTCGACGATCTTCGGGCTGCGCAGCCACGACACCGGCCCCGCCCGCCAGGGGCTGCGGGTGCGGACGGCGAAGGCGGTGGAGGAGGCGGTGCCCGGCCTGGGCTTCACGCCCTCGCTGCGCATGGAGGGCCTGATCGACACCGATGTGCCCGCCGCGGTCGCCGAACACGTGGTGGCGGTGCTCGGCGAGGCCCTGTCGAACGTGGCCCGCCACGCCGGCGCCCGCACCGCGGACGTGTCCCTCGTCGTCGGCTCGGGCACGCTGACCCTCACCGTCACCGACGACGGGGTGGGCGTGCCCGAGGGCGCGCACCGCAGCGGACTGGCCAACCTCGCGCAGCGCGCGCTGCGGCTCGGCGGCACGATGACCCTCGAGACGCCGGGCAGCGGCGGCACCCGCCTGGTCTGGCGGGTGCCGTCGGACGGTGGTACGCGCTGATCAGCCGCTCTCCACGGATCCGCGGACCGGTGGCCGCGGCGCGCGGTCCCCGGACGCGGCGGCGCCGAACCGGATGAGCATCTGCACCAGACCCGGCCCGCAGTCCGTGGTGCGCATCGCGGCCCGCAGGTCCGGCCACTCCATCGCCTCGTGCAGCAGCGTCGCGTGGACGGTGTGCGCCGTCGCCAGGAGCACCACGCGCTCCATCGCCTGCCCCGCCCGCAGCCAGTCCGCGCACGAATCGTGGGGCGTGCACAGCACGGCGACCAGCGGCCGCCGCCCCGGATCGAGCGATGCCGCGGCGCCGGCGCCGGAGTCCTCGTGGACCCGGCCCCCGGAACCGACGGCGCGGCCCGCGTCCGTCCCGCCGCGCTGCTCCGCCTCCGCCGTCAGCCGCAGCAGCCGCAGCGTCTCCTCGGTGCGCGGCAGCGTCAGCGACGCGCCCTCGGCGTGCGCGGCGTCGATCAGCTCCAGCACGACCGCCCCGGTCGGGCAGTGCGCGAAGTACGGCGTGCGGCAGCTGTGCCGGCGCCAGATCGCGTCGTACAGGTCGCGGTACGGGCTGTCGCCGACGTGCCGCGGGCCGATCGGGCGCACTGCGGCGAGCAGATCCGGGTCGCCGGGCACGGGCAGCAGCTGGACGGCCGGCTCCCAGCCGAAGTGCGCCAGGGCGACCCGCAGGTTGAACACCGCGGCGCCCACGGAGACGTGCAGGGCGCGGGCCGCCGCCTCCGGCTCCGGCACCCCCGGTGCGGGGACCGCGCGGACCTGGAAGGTGCCGGTGTCCGGATCGAGACGGTAGCGCCAGGGCCGGCTGCCGCGGAACGACGGCGCCGCGACGGCGGCGGAGATCAGCTTCTCCAGGATCGCCCCGTTGAGTGTGGTGGGATTCATGGCGCGCTCCCTCCGGCCGGCGCGTCTCCCACCCTGCACGCCGCGTCGCCCCGCGGGGAGGGCCGACCGGCCCCACCGCGTGGGCCGCCGGGGCACCCTCGCGGGACCGCCCGCGGGCGGTGTCCTGCCGTGCGGATGCGGTGCTCGCCGCTGCGGCGGGCATCGGTGCTGGGGCCGGCTCCTGCCCGGCGGTGACTCACAACCGTTCGCCGGTGCGCAGCAACGTCGTGGCGGCTCCGGGGCGGGATTCCTGCCGGGTTGCCGGGTTGCCGGGTTGCCGGGTTGCCGGGCCGCCGGGTAGCTGGTCGGGGAGGGGCGACGCGGCCGTCTGGATGCGCCGCTTGCCGTTGCGGCGACGGTCGTCCGCTGCGCGTGCCAGTGCCGGCCGGGGCGACGGGTGCTGCCCGGCCCTTGCGGTGCCTGCCGGGACGGCGGCCGCACGGGGAGTCGCGGCCGCTGTGGAGGGGCCTGCGGGTGGCTGAGCGGCTGGTGGCGGACGGGGGTGCGCCAACCTCGCGGCGGCTCCGGGGCGGGATTCCTGCCGGGTTGCCGGGCCGCCGGGTGGCTGGTCGGGGAGGGGGCGACGCGGCCGTCTGGATGCGCCGCTTGCCGTTGCGGCGACGGTCGTCCGCTGCGCGTGCCAGTGCCGGCCGGGGCGACGGGTCTGACCGCCCGTGGCGGTGCCTGCCGAAACGGCGGCCGCACGGGGAGTCACGGCCGCTGTGGTGCGGGATCCTTGCGTGCGGCTGGGCGGCTGGGCGGCTGGGCGGCTGGGCGGCTGTCGGCGGATGCGGCGCTTGCCACCCGACGCCGGGGCGCGCCTACGTCGCGGCCGCTCCGGGCAGATCCCGCCGCGCCGCCCAGCGCCGCCTGCCCGCGGCGGCGCGCTCGTTCAGGGGCCTGAGCCCGGTGCGCCACCGGGCGTCCGCTGCCGCGTGGCGAGTACGGCCGCCTGGATGCGGCGCTCGACGCCGAGCTTGCCCAGCATCCGGGAGATGTGGTTCTTGACCGTCTTCTCCGACAGGAACAGCCGTTCCCCGATCTGCCGGTTCGTCAGGCCCTCGCCGATCAGTTCCAGGATCTCCCGCTCGCGCGGGGTCAGCCCGGCCAGCGCCTCGTCCTGCGGCTCCTGCGGCTGCTCCTGCTCGCGCAGGCTGTTCATCAGCCGGGCAGTGGTCGCGGGGTCCAGCATCGACTGGCCGGAGGCCACCGTGCGGACCGCGGAGACCAGGTCGGAGCCCTTGATCTGCTTGAGCACGTAGCCGGCGGCCCCGGCCATGATCGCGTCCAGCAGCGCGTCGTCGTCGTCGAAGGACGTCAGCATCAGGCACGCCAGTCCCGGCATGCGCGAGCGCAGCTCCCGGCAGACGCCGATGCCGTCGCCGTCCGGGAGGCGCACGTCGAGGATCGCCACGTCCGGCCGCAGTGCCGGGGCGCGCGCCAAGGCGTGGTCGACCGTGCCGGCCTCCCCGGCGACCTCGATGTCCGGTTCGGCGTCGAGCAGATCGTGCAACCCGCGCCGTACGACCTCGTGGTCGTCGACCAGGAACACCCTGATCGGCGCCTGTTCGGTGAACTCCCGTGCCTCGCTCATACCGGCCCCCAGGGCGTCTCTTGCGATCTCCGCGGCCTCGCGCCGCCCGGTCCGCGCCGGCCCGCCGCGCCGGCGTTCCTTCGTCCACAGGGGTCCAGCAGACACGCCCCCGCGCGCCGCCGCCACCGGTACCGCCCGGTCACCCGGGGCCGCCGGCGCCGAACCGGCCGGGCGCCCCTCAGCGCGCCGTGCTGGCGCTGCCCTGAGGTCCGTACAGGTCGAGGAGCCGGGTGCGGGCCCCCTGCAGCCGGTGCGCGACGATCTGCGCGACCCGCCGGGCCACCGCGCGCCCGAACACCGCGTCGGCCTCGCACAGCGCCCGCACCACCGTGGCGTCGAACTCGTCGGCCCGCACCGGGCTCTGGGTCCGCGCGCCCAGGTGCCAGGAGTACGGCGGGAAGAGCCACGAGCAGCCGAGCAGGTCGCCCGGGCCCAGGGTCTCGACCACGGCGGGCTGCCGGCCGGGCACGTGCAGGTCGAGCGCCACCGAGCCGGTGCGGATGATCCAGAAACGGTCGGCCCGGTGCCCCTCCTCGAAGATCCGGGCCCGCGCCGGGAAGGACACGTCCCGCGCGAGTTCCAGCAGCCGCCCGCGGGTCTGCGGGGGCAACGCGTCGAGCAGGCCCGTCGTGGTGGTGGTCATCGCCGTCCTCCCTCTCATCCGGTACGCCCTCACCTCCAGGGTCCTCCGCCGCACGGGGTGCGAGGAGGGGCCGACCGGCCCCAACGCGGGGTCGCCGGGGGAGGATGGGCCCATGCCGTCCGCCGTCTCCAAGCCCGCCCCGCCGCCCGGGAGGTCCGCCCCCGGGCGCGGCCTGCGCGGACTGCTGCCAGGCCTGGCCACCCTCCTCGGCTACCGCAGGGCCTGGCTGCGCGGCGACCTGCTCGCCGGCGTCACGGTGGCGGCGTATCTCGTGCCGCAGGTCATGGCCTACGCCGAACTGGCCGGGCTGCCGCCGGTGGCCGGGCTGTGGGCCACTCTCGCCCCGCTCGCGCTGTACGCCCTGCTGGGGTCGTCCCTGCGGCTGTCGGTCGGCCCCGAGTCGACCACCGCGCTGATGACGGCGACCGCGATCGCACCCCTGGCCGCGGGCGACCCCGGCCGCTACGCCGTGCTTGCCGCGGCGCTCGCCGTCGTGGTCGGCCTGCTGGCCGTGGTGGCGTGGGCGGTACGGGCCGGCTTCGTCGCCGACCTGCTGTCGCGCCCAGTGCTCGTCGGGTACCTGGCCGGGGTGGCCTGCATCATGGTCATCGACCAGCTGCCCAAGCTGACCGGGGTGCCCGTCGAGGGCGAGGAGTTCTTCTCCCAGCTGGTCTCCTTCGTGACGCACCTGCCCCAGGCGCACGCGGGGACGGTGGCCTTCGCCGCGTCCGCGCTGCTCTTCCTCTTCCTCGTCCAGCGGTACGCCCCCCGTGCCCCCGGGCCGCTGCTCGCCGTGGTGGCCGGCACGGTCGTCGTCGGCGTCTTCGGCCTGGAGGGGCACGGCATCGCCGTCATCGGCGAGGTCCCCTCGGGGCTGCCCCGGCCGGCCCTGCCCACCCCCGGCGACCTGGCCCGGCTGCTGCTGCCCGCGGTGGGCGTGCTGCTCGTGGGCTACACCGACTTCGTGCTCACCGCGCGGGCCTTCGCGGGCCGGGACGCCGACCGCCTCGACAGCAACCAGGAGTTGCTCGCCCTGGGCGCCGCCAACCTCGGCTCGGGCGTCCTGCACGGCTTCCCCGTCAGCAGCAGCGCCAGCCGCACCGCGCTCGGCGCCTCCGCCGGCAGCCGCACCCAGCTGTACTCCCTGGTGACGCTGGTGGCCGTGGTCTGCGTCCTGCTGTTCCTCAACCCGCTGCTGTCCGCGATGCCCTCCACCGTCCTCGGCGCCATCGTGGTCTTCGCCGCCTGCCGGCTGGTCGACCTCCCCGGTTTCCGCCGCCTGGCGTCGTTCCGGCGCCGTGAACTGCTGCTGGCCCTCGCCTGCCTGGTGAGCGTGCTCGTGCTGGACATCCTGTACGGCGTGCTGGTCGCCGTCGCGCTGTCGGTGGCCGAGATGCTGATCCGGGTGGCCCGGCCGCACGACGCCGTCGAGGGACTGGTGCCCGGTCTCGCCGGCATGCACGACGTCGACGACTACCCGCAGGCCCGCACGATCCCCGGCCTGCTCGTCTACCGCTACGACTCGCCGCTGTTCTTCGCCAACGCCGAGGACTTCCGGCGCCGGGCGCTGGCCTCCGTCGACCGGCAGCACGACCCGGTGCGGTGGTTCGTCCTCAACACCGAGGCCAACGTCGAGGTCGACATCACCGCCCTGGACGCCCTGGACGATCTGCGCCGCGAACTCGCCGACCGGGGCATCGTCCTGGCGCTCGCCCGCGTCAAACAGGACCTGCTGGACGACCTGGATGCCTACGGGCTCTCCGAGTCGGTGGGCCGGCAGCGCATCTTCCCGACTCTGCCCACGGCGGTCGACGCCTACCGAGCCTGGGCGGAGGAGGGCGCCGACGGGGGCGGGAACGGGTCCGCCGGGAGCGGGGACGGGGCGCACTGACGGGAGCGGGCCACACGGCGCCACCGTGAGGAGCACCCTGTGGGAAGGCCGCCACGGCACCGCGCCGCGGCCGCCACCGAGGGGGACGCTCATGACCAGGCGGAATCGGCAGGAAGCCCCGGAGAACCCGGACGTCCTCGCGCCCGAGGAGGTGTCGGATTCCGAACGACTGCTGTTCGGCGGGCCGTTGCGGTACGACATGGGCTGGAACAAGCACGACGGCTCCTTCCTGGAGCTGGGGCTGCGCGCGATGATCCGGCGGCTGCCACAACTCGTCGCCACCACCGTGCGCCTGGCCCACCGGGCCGATCCACGGGCCCTGCGCGTCGTGGCGCTGGCCGAGGCGGGCCGTGGCGTCGCCCAGGCGGTGGGCCTGGTCGCCGTCAACTGGGTGCTGTCCCGGCTGCTCGTGCCCGGCGGGACCACCGAGCGGCTGACCGGCGCCGCCCCGGCGCTGGCGCTCGTGGCCGCCGCCGCGCTGACCGGGGCGCTGCTGCGCTCGGCCTCCACGGCCGGCACCGGCAAGCTGGAGCCGACCGTCGAACGGGCGGCCACCGAGATGTACCTGGAACGGGTCGCCCGCGTGGAACTCGCGGCCGTCGAGGACGACGAGTTCCACAAACTGCTGGACTCGGCGTCCTGGGGCGCAGCGTCGGCCCGACGGATGATCAACTTCTGCTCGTCGGTGGTCAACGCGCTGATCTCGCTGGTCGCGGCGGCCGGCGTGCTCACCGTCCTGCATCCTGGACTGCTCCCGCTGCTGGCGCTGATGACCCTGCCCAGCGCCTGGAGCGCGCTCACCATCGCCCGCCGCCGCTACATCTCCTTCCACAACTGGGTGCAGCACGCCCGCGCCGGACAACTGCTGGGACGGCTGCTGATCGAGACGCAGGCGGCGCCCGAGGTCCGGGTCCACGACCTCGGGCCCTTCCTGCTGGGGCACTTCAGGGCGATGGCCGAGAACGGCGAGCGCGAGCAGACCCGGCTGGCGCGGCTCGCGGCACGCACGGGACTCGTCGCCTCGGCGTGGACGGGGGTGGCGACCGCCGCCACGTACGGCGCGCTGGGCGCGCTGCTGTGGAGCGGGGCGATGGCCCTGTCCGTGGCGGGCACGGCGGTCATCGCCATCCGCAGCGGGTCCTCCGCCCTCGACCGGCTCGTCGTCCAACTCGGCTATCTGCACGAGGAGGCGCTGTTCGTCGCCGACCTGGAGCGGCTGTGCGCCGAGGCGGACCGCCGGGTGATCCCAGCCGGCGGGCGCGACCTCCCGGAGCGGGTCGAGGCCATCCGCTTCGAGAAGGTCACCTTCAGCTACCCGGTCACCGCCGCCGAGCCCGGCACCCCGCTCGTGAAGCCGCCGGCCCTGTGCGAGGTCGACGTCACCATCCCCGTCGGCCGGGTCGTCGCCCTCGTCGGACGCAACGGCAGCGGCAAGACCACCCTGGCCAAGCTGCTGTGCGGGCTGTACACACCGGACTCCGGGCGGATCCGCTGGGACGACGTCGACGCGGCCGAGGCCGACCGGCGGCAGATCACCGACCGGATCGCCCTGGTCTCGCAGGACGCCTACCGCTGGCCGTTCACCGCGCGGGTCAACGTCGGCATCGGCCGCCCCGACGCCTTCCTGACGGACGAACGTCTCGACGCCGCCGCCCGCTACTCCGGCGCCGACGAGGTCGTCGCGGGCCTGCCCCGCGGCTGGGACACCCTGCTGGGCCGCGGGTACAAGGGCGGCCACGAGATATCCGGCGGGCAGTGGCAGCGGCTCCAGCTCAGCCGGGCCCAGTACCGCGACGCCCGCATCCTCATCGTCGACGAACCGACCAGCGCCCTGGACGCCCAGGCCGAGCAGCGGGTCTTCGACCTGATCCGGGAACTCGCCGCCGACGGGCAGACCGTCGTGCTGATCACCCACCGCCTGCACAGCGTCCGCCACGCCGACGTCATCTACGTCCTGGACCGGGGGCGCGTCGTCGAGCACGGCGCCTTCGCCGACCTGATGCGGCCGGGGGCGGGCACGGGCGACTTCCGTGAGATGTACCTGCTGCAGTCCCGCCAGTACCAGCATCCCGAGCACAACTGACGTACGGGGCGGCCTTGCCGCGCGCACGGCCGGTGCCGCGCGCCGGGGCCCGCCCCGCTACCAGCCGTGCGGGGCGGCGGGCGGCTCGCAGAGTTCGAAGACGAGCTCGCCCGCGTCGGCGACGGCCGTACGGGCCACCCGCACGCGCGCGCCGCTGCGCACGTGCATCGGCAGGGCGCCGACGATCCGGCCCCGCACCGAGAACCCCTCGGAGAGGTCCACGAGGGAGGCGTCCCGCATCAGACGGACGATCACGCCCGTGCCGTCGCTGCGCACCTCGTCGAGTTCCGTGGAGGCGCAGGTGGGGCAGAGGAGGCGCTGGAAGGCGGTGTTGCCGCACCAACGGCAGCGCTGGACCAGCAGCCCGCCGTCAACCGATTCGTCGTGCGCGTCGAGAGTCCGGTCATCCATGGCGGACACCATATGGCACTGAGTGCACTTTGGGAAGGCACTGAGTGCCCTACGTGGAGGACCCCTCCTCCGCGAGGCCCGCCTCGATCTCCCGGACGACCCGCCACATGGGCGTCCGCCGCTTGGTGATCACGATCACCACGTCGTCCTCCGCCTCCGGGGGACCCTGCCGCGTGGCGCCCTCCCCGTTCCAGGCGGCGCGCACGAACTCCAGCGCGTGGTCCACGGCCGCCCCGGCGTCGCCCTCCGCGCCCGAACGCAGCCAGGTGCGCAGGCCGTTGTTGTGGGCGGCGACCACGGCGGCCGCGATCACGTCGGCCCGGAGCTTTCCGTCGGGGCGGTCCGCGTAGCGCGCCCCGAGGTAGTCGGCGAGCGCGCGTTCGTAGCGCCACACGACGGAGAGTTCGTACGCCCGCAGACCGGGCACCTGCTTGGTGAGGCGGTAGCGCTGCACGGAGAAGGTGGGGTTCTCGGCGTACATGCCGAGCACCAGGCGCGCCGCGTCGCAGACCCGCGCCACCGGGTCGTCCCCGTCGGCGCTGGCCTCCAGGAAGCGGGTCATGTCGGCGAGCGCGCGCTCGTGGTCGGGGAAGACCACGTCTTCCTTGGACGGGAAGTAGCGGAAGAACGACCGGCGCCCGACGCCGGCGAGCGCGACGATGTCGTCGATCGTCGCCGCCTCGTAGCCGCGTTCCAGGAAGAGCTGGAAGGCCGCTGCGACGAGGGCGTCCCGCATCGGGGGCTTCGTGGTCATGGAGGCGAACCTAACACCGGGGAACCGTCGATCGATGGCACTGAGTGTGCATAATTGAGGGTACTCGATGCCATGGCAGCCTGACGCGGACTGGAGTAACGGACGTGAGTGACAATTTCGACCTCTTCCGGACGTCGGAGGAGCACGACATGCTCCGGGACGCGGTGCGCTCCCTCGCCGAGGCGAAGATCGCCCCCTTCGCCGCGGAGGTCGACGAGCAGGGCCGGTTCCCGCAGGAGGCGCGTGACGCGCTGGAGGCGAACGACCTGCACGCGGTGCACGTGCCGGAGGCCTTCGGCGGCGCCGGTGCCGACGCGCTGTCGACGGTGATCGTGATCGAGGAGGTGGCGCGGGTGTGCGCCTCGTCCTCCCTGATCCCCGCGGTCAACAAGCTGGGGTCGCTGCCGGTGCAGCTGTCGGGCTCGCAGGAGCTGAAGGCGAAGTACCTCGGGGCGCTCGCCCGTGGCGAGGGGATGTTCTCGTACTGCCTCTCCGAGCCGGAGGCCGGATCGGACGCGGCGGGGATGAAGACGCGCGCGGTGCGTGACGGGGACTTCTGGGTGCTCGACGGCGTCAAGCGGTGGATCACCAACGCGGGCGTGAGCGAGTTCTACACCGTCATGGCCGTGACCGACCCTGACAAGCGCTCCAAGGGGATATCGGCCTTCGTGGTGGAGAAGGGCGACGAGGGCGTGTCCTTCGGCGCCCCGGAGAAGAAGCTGGGCATCAAGGGGTCGCCCACCCGCGAGGTGTACTTCGACAACGTACGCATCCCCGCCGACCGGATGATCGGCGCCGAGGGCACGGGCTTCGCCACGGCGATGCGGACCCTGGACCACACGCGCGTGACGATCGCGGCGCAGGCCATCGGCATCGCCCAGGGCGCGCTGGACTACGCCAAGGGGTATGTGAAGGAACGCAAGCAGTTCGGCAAGGCGATCGCCGAGTTCCAGGGCATCCAGTTCATGCTTGCGGACATGGCGATGAAGCTGGAGGCGGCGCGGCAGCTGACCTACGCGGCGGCGGCGAAGTCGGAGCGCTCGGACGCGGACCTGACCTTCTTCGGCGCGGCTGCCAAGTGCTACGCGTCGGACGCGGCGATGGAGATCACCACGGACGCGGTGCAGCTGCTGGGCGGTTACGGGTACACGCGCGACTACCCGGTGGAGCGGATGATGCGCGACGCGAAGATCACCCAGATCTACGAGGGCACCAACCAGGTCCAGCGCATCGTCATGGCCCGCAACCTGCCGTAGTCGGCAAACCGAGAGTGTGGAGGGACATCAAGTGAGCTTGAGGATCGTTGTCGCGGTGAAGTACGTGCCGGATGCGACGGGGGATCGTCATTTCGCGGGGGATCTGACGACGGATCGGGATGCGGTGGATGGTCTGTTGTCGGAGCTGGACGAGTATGCGGTGGAGCAGGCGCTGCAGATCGCGGAGGCGTCGGGTGATGCCGAGGTGACGGTGGTGACGGTGGGTCCGGAGGATGCGAAGGACGCGTTGCGCAAGGCGTTGTCGATGGGGGCGGACAGGGCGGTCCATGTCGAGGACGAGGGGCTGCACGGTAGTGATGTGATGGGTACGTCGCTGGTGCTGGCCAAGGCGGTCGAGCGTGTGGGGTTCGATCTGGTGGTGACGGGGATGGCGTCGACGGATGGTACGGCGGGTGTGGTGCCGGCGTTGCTGGCGGAGCGGTTGGGTGTGCCGCAGGTGACGTTGCTGTCGCAGGTGACGGTCGGGGGCGGTGTGGTGTCGGGTCGCCGGGATGGTGACACCGCGTCCGAGCAGGTGGAGGCGTCGCTGCCGGCGGTGGTGTCGGTGACGGACCAGTCGGGTGAGGCGCGGTATCCGTCGTTCAAGGGGATCATGGCGGCGAAGAAGAAGCCGGTGGAGTCGCTGGATCTGTCGGACCTGGGCATCGAGGCGGACCAGGTGGGTCTGGCGGGTGCGTGGACCGTGGTGGATGAGGCGGCGGCGCGTCCGGCGCGGACGGCCGGTGTGATCGTGAAGGACGAGGGCGAGGGCGGCAAGCAGCTCGCGGAGTTCCTCGCGACCCAGAAGTTCATCTGAGCCCCCCGTTTCCATCGAGTGCGCAGGAGTAGGTAGTCCCATGGGTGAAGTCCTGGTTTATGTCGATCATGTGGATGGTGCGGTCCGTAAGCCGACGCTGGAGTTGCTGACGATCGCGCGTCGGCTGGGTGAGCCGGTGGCGGTGGCGCTGGGTGCGGGTGCCGGTGCGACGGCGGGTGTGCTGGGTGAGCACGGTGCGGCCCGGGTGCTGGTCAATGAGGCGGCGGAGTTCGGGCAGTATCTGGTGGTGCCGAAGGTGGATGCGCTGGAGGCTGCCGCGAGGGTGGTGGGTCCGGTGGCGGTGCTGGTGCCGTCGTCGGGTGAGGGCAAGGAGGTCGCGGCGCGGCTGGCGTTGCGGCTGGGTTCGGGGATCATCACGGACGCGGTGGATGTGGCGGCCGGTGATCAGGGTCCGGTGGCCACGCAGTCGGCGTTCGCGGCGTCGTTCACCACGCGGTCGCGGGTGACGACGGGTGTGCCGGTGATCACGGTGAAGCCGAACTCGGCGCCGGTGGAGGCGGCCGCGGCCGCGGGTGCGGTGGAGGCGCTGGAGGTGGAGTTCGGTGCGCTGGCCACGGGCACGAAGGTGGTGTCGCGTACGGCGCGGGAGGCGACGGGTCGTCCGGAGCTGACCGAGGCGGCGATCGTGGTGTCCGGTGGGCGTGGTGTGGGGGGTGCGGAGAGTTTCGCGGTGATCGAGGCGTTGGCGGATTCGCTGGGTGCGGCGGTGGGTGCGTCGCGTGCGGCGGTGGACGCGGGGTGGTATCCGCACACCAATCAGGTGGGTCAGACGGGTAAGTCGGTGTCGCCGCAGTTGTATGTGGCGGCGGGTATCTCGGGTGCGATCCAGCATCGGGCGGGGATGCAGACGTCGAAGACGATCGTGGCGGTCAACAAGGACCCGGAGGCGCCGATCTTCGAGTTGGTCGACTACGGCGTGGTCGGTGACCTGTTCGCGGTGGTGCCGCAGCTGACCGAGGAGGTCACCGCCCGCAAGGGCTGACCCCGGCGGCGCCGCCGACCGGCGGTACACGCACCGGAGCCCCGCGACGCCCCCACCGGCACCGCGGGGCTCCGCTGTGCCCGTCAATCGCCCAGGTAGCCGCGCAGCAGTCGTTTGCACTCGGCGATGAGCACCGGATCGCCCTCGGGGTCCCGGCGGAAGGCGAGCCGCAGGACCGCGTCGGCGGACTCGAGGGCGACGTGCAGCCGCACGCGGGTCGCCGCCTGGTCCCCGTCGCCGAGCAGCCCCCCGACGAGGAACCAGAGCCGGTCGGCGACGGCCGCGTTGTTCTCCAGCGCCGAGTCGAGGAGGTGGATGCTGCGCGGGTCCTCGCGGCCGATCGCACCGAAGTCCACCACGCCGAAGCCCGGTACGGCGCGGCGCATCGCGACGTACTCCTCGATCGCCAGGTCCACCATCGCCCCGATGTGCCGGGGGTGTTCGGCCTCCACCCGGCGCGTCAGCCGGTCGGCGAAGTGCCCCAGGTTCCGTTCGGCCAGCGCGCCCAGCAGCCCGTCGACGCCGGGGAAGAACTGGTACAGCGTCCCGATCGGGACCTCCGCGCGCCGGGCTACCTCCTTGGTGGTGAGCGCCGTGTAGCCGACCTCGTCCAGCAGTCGCGCGCAGGCGTCCAGGATCCGGTCGAAACGTTCCCGGCTGCGCTGCTGCACGGGGCGGCGGCGGAGAGGGCCGGACGGATCGGTGGGTGCCTGCATGGTCCCACTCTGCCGGATCGGGTGTAGGTTGGCGAGGCCCAACATGAGCTTCACTCATGTTCGTCGCGTTCTTCGTGTGCGTCGTGCTCGGCAGAGGAGAGGATTCCGATGTCCCCGCTTCCGGTCTCTTTCAGCTGGGGTGCCTCCACCGCCGCGTACCAGATCGAGGGCGCCGTCGCCGAGGACGGCAAGGGGGCGTCGGTATGGGACACCTTCAGCGCCCGGCCCGGCGCGATCCGCGACGGCCACACCGGCGAGATCGCCTGCGACCACTACCACCGCCACACCGAGGACGTGGCGCTGATGAAGGACCTCGGGCTCGACTCCTACCGCTTCTCCGTCTCCTGGCCGCGCGTCCTGCCGGAGGGCCGGGGACGCGTCGAGCCCCGCGGACTCGGCTTCTACGACCGCCTGGTGGACGAGCTCCTCGCGGCCGGCATCACCCCCACGCCCACCCTCTTCCACTGGGACCTCCCGCAGGCGCTGGAGGACGAGGGCGGCTGGCTGAACCGGGACACGGCCCGCCACTTCGCCGAGTACGCGGCCGTCGTCGCCGCACGTCTGGGCGACCGGGTGACGCGCTGGATCACCCTCAACGAGCCCTTCGTCCACATGGTCTTCGGCTACGCCTTCGGCACCCACGCCCCCGGCCGAGCCCTGATGCTGGAGGCGCTGCCCGTCGCCCACCACCAGTTGCTCGGGCACGGGCTCGCCACCGCCGCGCTGCGCGCCCACGCGCCGGCCCCCGCGCAGGTGCTGATCGCCAACAACTGCACACCGGTGCGCACCCCCGAGGGCGCCACCGACGCCGACCACGCCGCCGCCGCGGCCTACGACGCCCTGCACAACCGGCTGTTCACCGACCCGCTGCTGCTCGGCGGCTACCCCGACCTGTCCGCGTACGGGCTGACCGACCCGACGTGGGGCGGCGTCGTCCGCGACGGTGACCTCACCGTGGTCGGCGCACCCCTCGACGGCCTCGGCGTCAACTACTACAACCCCACGTGGATCGCCGCCCCCACGGTGGAGACGGGCCTGCCCTTCGACATCCTGGAACCGGACGTCGCGGTGCCGGGCCGCTCCTACCCGCGCACCGCCTTCGGCTGGCCGGTGGTGCCGGACGGCCTGACCGAGCTGCTCACCGGCCTCGACGCACGCTACGGGGCCGCGCTCCCGCCCGTCTGGATCACCGAGAACGGCTGCTCGCAGACCGACCGCCCGTCGGAGGGCGGGGAGATCCGCGACGAGGCCCGCATCGATTACCTGCGCACCCACATCGAGGCCGTCGAGACCGCCCACGCCCGCGGGGTCGACGTCCGCGGCTACTTCACCTGGTCGCTGCTGGACAACTTCGAATGGGCCGAGGGCTACCACCAGCGGTTCGGGCTCGTCCACGTCGACTACGGGACCGGGCGGCGGACGCCGAAGGCCTCCTATCACTGGTACCGGGAGCACATAGCGCAGGCGCGCCGCACCGCGCCCTGATCCGCCCGGATCCCTTGGCGCCCGGACGGCCCGGCACTACACTCGCGCGAACATGAGATGAACTCATGTTCTCGGGTGCTGCCGGGGGAACCGCATGCGCCACAGCGGTGAGGACGCCGCCCGCACCCCGGACACCACGTCGGCCGAGCCGGTCGTACGGGTCCGTCCGGCCTGGACCGCCCTGCTCAGCCTGGCCACGCTGGCCGTCTTCATGGCCTTCATGACCCCGATCCAGATCCTGCTGCCGCGGACGTCCCGTCGCCCCGTCGCCCGCGGGCCGGGCCGGATCGTCGGGCCGGGCCGGATCGTCGGGCCGGATCGATAGAGGCCTTCGATCAAGCGATAGGAATGCGGTCTTGGACGCGGCCCGCGCGCCGCCGCGACGATCGAGGGCGTGATCCCCGTCGTCACGGAAGAGCCGCCGTGGGCCGGATACGGGGATGTCCCGAGGAGTCCCCATGCTGATTCCGCGTGCCCCGGGGGCCTGTGCCCCGTCATGTCCCGAGACCGGTCACCGTGATGGCGACTGAGGAGTCCGAGACGACGAGGACCGCCGACGTCGCACCCTCCGAGACAAAGTCGACCCACGAGCGCCGAGGCACACGCCACCTGCCGCGGCTGCCCCCGCGCGCGATCGCCTCGGCGGCCGTGACGACCTCGATCGGACTGGCCGTGCTGGTGGCCCTGGGCACGCTCACCCACCAGAGCGTGCTGGTGCCCCCGCTCGCGGCCACGATGGCGATCGTCACTGCGACCCCCGAATCCCCGCTCGCCCAGCCCCGCCACGTCATCGGCGGCCACATGCTCTCCTGCCTCGTCTGCTTCGGCGTGCTCGCCCTCGGCTGGCACGGCCCCTGGGCCGCCGTCGTGGGCTGCGGCATCGCCTGCGGACTCGTGCTGCTGCTCAAGACGCCCCACCCGCCCGCCATGGCCACCGCGGTCATGATCATGCTCACCACCCCGTCCGCCCTCCACTTCGTCCCCCTCCTGGCGGCCGGCGCGCTGCTTCTCGTCGCGGTGCAGATGGTCTCCGCCCGGCTGAGGCGCGAGGTCTACCCCACGTCGTGGTGGTGAGGGTTCAACCGGCGGCGGGGATGTTGTGGTTGAACCGGAACACGTTGTCCGGGTCGTACCGCGCCTTCACCGCCCGCAGCCGCCGGTAGGTCTCCGGGGAGTACGCCGTCGGCGTCCGCTCCTCGACCGCGTCCGCGTGGGACAGGAAGGTGGGGTGCCTGCGGTCGCCCGGCCGGGGGCGCCAGCCGCTCGGTGAGTTCCGTGCCCGAGGCGGCGCTTCGCGCCGCCTCGCCGGGCGTTGTGAAGGTCAGCGTCAGCACCGCGAAGCCGGCGTCCCGGTGGCCGACGGCGTTGGGGGCCGCGGGCGGCGCGGCCAGTGCGCCGCCGAGGTGGCGTATGTCGACGATGTCGATCCGCGTCGCGGCGCCCGGGCCCGCGGTGTCGAGGACGGCCTCGACGGCCTGCGGGGTCAGATCGTCGAGCAGGGCGAAGTGCTCGACGGCGGCCCAGGGTTCGCCGCCGCCGGGGACGATGCCCAGGCAGTCCGCGTAGGGAATCTCCGTCACCGTGTCCGCGAGCAGGGGCGCCGCGTCCCTCAGCGGCGCGACGAGCCGGGCACCCTGCGCGGCCGGGGTGACGCAGGAGACGCGGACGTGCACCGTCAGGGTGCCGCGCATGAACTCCGGGAGGAACGGCAGGTCCGGCATGCGCATCAGGGCGAAGGAGGACGTGACCTCGTCGGGCGCGCCAGCCGTGAAGTCCCGGTAGGCCCACAGGACTTGATCCGCGTCCTCCCCGGCGTAGCAGAGGTTGCCCGCGTAGAGCCGCGTCACGGGGAACAGCGTGAACTCCATGGCGGTTACGACGCCGAAGTTGCTCTTGCCGCCGCGCAGCGCCCAGTAGAGGTCCGGCTCCTCGCGCGGTGCGGTACGCCGCAGTTCACCGTCGGCGGAGACCACGTCCATCGACGCACGTGATCGGCCGCCCAGCCGTGGGCCCTGGCCATGCCGATGCTCAGGCCGCCGCCCAGGGTGTAGCCGACCACACCCACCGACGGTGACGAGCCCACCAGCGGCGCGAGACCGTCCCGGGCCGCCGCGTCCGCCACCGGCCCCCACAGGGCCCCCGCCCCCACGTGCGCCGTCCGGGCACCGGCGTCGACGCGCACCCGGTCCAGCCGCCTCGTGGTGATCAGCACCCCCTCGTCCACCGGCAGCGACGGGCCGTGCCCGGTGGCCAGCACGCCCACCGGCAGCGCGTGTTCCCGGGCGAACCGCACCGCGGCCTGCACATCACCCTCGGTGGCCGCACCCACGACCACCTGCGGACGGTGCGCCACGGCGAGGTTTCCCCTCGCGCATTCGGCGGCGTACTCCTTGTCCCCGGGCGCCAGTACGGGGCCCGAGACGGCGGACGCCAGCTTCCTGACGTCCTGTTCGAACGGAAGATCACTCATCGTTGCCTCCAGTACGACTTTTCGGCACGACTGGAACGATTGCATGCAAACGGTAAAGAAGAGGCGCGCGGACTCCCAATTACCGCTGAGTCAAGACCACGGTACGGACCGCTCCATCCCGGATCACGAGACGGCGGGAAGGGGTGCGGCGCGCCCCCGGGACCCGCTTCACCCGAGGCCGCGGTCGCGGCGCCCGGCCGGCCCGCCGGACGCCGCGACCCGCGCACGTCAGGCAGAAGCGGTGACCGCTTCGCCGAGGTGCCGGGCGAAGAAGCGGACCGCGCTGTCGGCCTCGAAGCGGGGCAGCTCCTTGTGCGTGCCCGAGTTCACGTGCAGTGACTTCTCCTTCGAGGCGAAGGCGTCGAACAGCGCGAGACCCTGCTCGCGGGAGATGTGCTCGTCGTCCCACTGGAGATCGAACTCGATCGGGATCGTGATCCGCTGTGCCTTCTCGGCCAGGACGTCGGGCCAGTGCTGGCCGAAGACCGCGGCGGTGATCCGGGGTTCGGCCGCCACGAACGGCACGCCGATCGCGGTGCCCATGTTGATGCCCCAGTAGCCGACCGGCCCGTCGGCGCCGATCTCCGGAAGCTCCTGGAGGGCGTCCAGGAGCGCCCGGTACTCGGGCACGGCGAGCGCCGCCAAGTGGTCGTTGTAGCGGACGACGATCGGGCCCTCCGGTTCGCCGGCCGCCCTCGCCCGGAACAGTTCGGCGATCTCAGCCTCGTCATGAGCCGTACGCGGCCGGTCGCCGTGACCGGGCGCGTCGAGGACGGCGACGTGGAAGCCGCAGCCGGTCACCAGACGCCGGGCCCGGCCGGACATCGCCGGGTGCTTCTTGTGGTTGCCGCCGCCGTGCCCCATCAGGACCAGGGGCGCGAGCCCGTCACCGGAGGCCGGTGACCAGAGGACACCGGGGACGCCGTCCACGGTGAGGTCGCGCTCGATGACGCCGTCGAACGACGACTCGGCGGTGAACTGCAGGGAGTGCATGATGCTGCCTTTCGGGAGTGCCTCGATGTCCAGGCGCTCCCGGCGACGGCTACGTCAGTCGCCAGACCGTGACGGCAAGGGGGAGCACCCACAGGGATACCGCGTTCATGGGTCTCACCTCCTCGGACGACGTCACGCGCGACCGAAGTTATCAGAGCGGCCATCGGTTCGCCCCGGCCTTTGCTGACCTTTGGCCAAGCCCGAGCGACTGGACACACGCTCGTGATCAATGCATCCAGTGGGTGGCCATCGCCCGGATTCGAACCGGGGTACCGCATCGGGCGAACCCGAGTGCGGCGTCCTGGGCCGCTGGACGACGAAGGACCGGTCGCAGCGTACCCGCCGGGCCGGGCGCCCCGCCTCCCCGTACCGTTTCGCCCGGAAAGCCGATCAGGCAGCCCCAGATCAAGGTCACGAGGGACGATGTGAGGGTGGAGCTGCGTCGAGCCGACGGCGGGGTGATCGCGGTCGAGGTGCTGGGGGAGCCCGACGCGCCTGCCGTGCTGCTCTGCCACGGGCTGGCCGACTCACGGCTGGCCGTGTACGGCTTCGCGGGCGCGGCCGACGCGCTCGGACTGCGCTTCATCGCCCCGGACCGCCCCGGTATCGGCGGCTCTGACGCCCGCCGCCTGACGCGGGTCGTGGACTGGGCCGCGGAAGCCGCTCTGGTTCTGGACGCACTGGACGTCGGCTCGGTCGCGCTGCTCGGTGTCTCGGGCGGTGGAGCGTTCGCGGCCGCCTGCGCGTCCGAGCTGTCTGACCGTGTCCGCAGCCTGCTGCTCGTCGCGCCCCTCGGTCCGCCCGCCTGGCCCACCCGCGGCATGGCGGCCGGGCAGCGCGCGTCCTTGCGGATCGCCCGGCATGCTCCGGCCTTCGGCGGCTGGTTCATGGGCCGCCTGGCCACGCTTGCGCGCCGGGCGCCAGGGCTGTTCGTCCGTCTGGCGACCAGCGAGATGCCTGCCGGCGACCGGCTCGCCCTCGCCCAGCCGGACGAACGCGCGGCCTTCCTCACCAACTACCTGGAGGCGTTCCACCGCGGCAGCCGGGGAGTCGCGCAGGATCTGCGGGTGCTGACCCGGCCCTGGGGTTTCGACCTCGAATCGATCAGGGTGCCCACGTCGATCCACCACGGGGACGCCGACACCACCGTCCCGCTCCAGCACGGCCGCCGCTTCGCCGCCGCGATCCCCGGGGCCCGCCTTCACGTCCACCCCGGCCAAGGCCACTTCTCGATTCTGGCCGCGCCCGAGCAGACGCTGGCGACGCTTGCCGCATAGCCGGTCGAGGTTGCCTCCAACCGCAGGCGTTCTCCGACCTGCGCGAGGAGGCCCGCGCCTCGCCGTACCGCCATTACCCCCCGCGTAATCGACCCCGCCCGGCGGCCGCGGCAGGGTGGCCGTACCGGGCGGACGGGGTGGCGCACTCCACCCCGTCCGGTCGGGCCAGACTGCCCGGACGAGGAGGACCGTGATGTCGCAGAACCGGTACGAGGCCGCCGTCGCCCGCTACTTCGAGGCGTGGAACAGCGGCGCGGAGGCGAGGGCCAAGGCGGTGGCCGCCGCGTGGGTGGAGGACGGTACGTACACCGACCCGCTGGCGCGTGTGGCCGGGCACGAGGGGATCGAGGCGCTGATCGCCGGGGTGGGGGAGAGGTTCCCCGGGTTCGTGTTCACGCCGGTGGGGGAGGTGGACGGGCACCACGACGTGGCGCGCTTCGCCTGGGAGCTGGGGCCCGCCGGTGCGGAGCCCGGGGCGGCGCCGATCGCGGGCTCCGACGTGATCACGCTCGCGGAGGACGGCCGGATCCGCTTGGTCAGCGGGTTCCTGGACCGGCTGCCCGCGGCGTGAGGGACCGGAGGGCGGCGGCGGTCTCCGGGTCGGCGGGGAGGAAGGTCTCGATCGCCAGCTCCGAGACCGTCACGTCCATCGGTGTGTTGAACGTGGTGGCCGTGGAGATGAACGACAGCTCCCGGCCGCCGTGTTCGATCCGCATCGGCAGGGCGAAGGGGAAGATCCCCTCGGTGTCGTCGGAGGCGGAGGGCTCCTCGGAGCGGGCGGGCGGGGCGGGGTAGGCCGCCAGCTCCTCGTACAGGGCGCGCAGCGGCCCGTGTGCGGTCATCGCGATCTGACGCTCGATGCGTTCCAGCAGGTGTCCGCGCCACTGGCGGAGGTTGCGGATCCGCGGGGCCATGCCCTCGGGGTGCAGCGTGACGCGCATGGCGTTGAGCGGCGGCCGCAGCAGGTGCGGGGCGACGCCCTCGAGCAGGGCGCCCACGCCCTGGTTGGCGGCGACGACGTCGTACATGCCGTCCAGGACCAGCGCGGGGTAGGGCTCGTAGGCCGCCAGGAGCCGGTCGAGGCTCTCGCGCAGCGGGTGCATCGCGGGGTCGCCCAAGGGCGTCTCCGGATACGCGGGGGCGTAACCGGCGGCGACGAGCAGCGCGTTGCGCTCGCGGACGGGCACGTCGAGGTGCTCGGCGAGCCGCAGGACCATGGCCTGGCTGGGGCGCGAGCGGCCGGTCTCGACGAAGCTGATGTGCCGAGCCGAGCTGTCCGCGCGCAGGGCGAGTTCCAGCTGGCTGATGCGGCGCCGCTCGCGCCAGCCGCGCAGCAGGGTCCCCACACCGGCCGTGGTCGTCGTCATCCCACGACCGTAACCCAGGTGCGGGGCCCGGCGCCGTTGTGGTGGGATGCGCCGATGGACCTGGAAATGCGGGTGGACGCAGGCGAGTACGACGCCCCCACCCCCTGGGCGGACCCGGCATGGCGGCGGGAGGCGATGGCCTGGGCACGGGACGCGGCCGTCGCGCGGGGTCCGGAGCCGCGGCCGGTGCGGGAGTGGCTGGCCCGGTTGCGGCCCTGGTCGGTGGTGGTGCGTATCCCGCTCGCCGACGGGTCCACGGTCTGGTTCAAGGCCAACCCGCCCGCTTCCGCCTTCGAGCCCGCGCTGACCGGGGCGCTCCACGCCTGGGCCCCGGGCCGGGTGCTGGTGCCGCTCGCGGTGGACACGGACCGCGCCTGGTCACTGCTGCCCGACGGGGGTCCGCTGCTGGCCGAGGCGGTGGACGGTCCGCGGGGGCTGGACGGTGCGGACTACTGGGAGGATCCGCTGCGGTCGTACGCCGCGCTGCAGCGTGCCACCGTCGGCCGCGCCGACGAGCTGACGGCCCTCGGGGTGCCCGACCTGCGCCCGGCACGGCTGCCGGAGCTGCTGGACGAGCTGATCGAGCGGACGGACGCGCCGGCGGAGGTCCGGGCGGTACGGCCCCGCTTCGCCGACTGGTGTGCCGAGTTGGCGGCGTCCGCGAACGGCGCGGCGCTCGACCACTCCGACCTGCACGAGGGGCAGGTCTTCACCGCCGGTGGCCGCCACGTCTTCTTCGACTGGGGCGACGCCGCCGTCGCGCACCCCTTTACGAGCCTGCTGGTCACGGCCCGGGTGACGCGCCGCCGCCACGTGGCGGACGCGCCGCGGGTCCTGGCCCGGCTGCGCGACGCCTACCTGGAGGCCTGGACGGGCGAGCAGGGGCGGGAGCTGCCCGCGCTGCGTCGCGAGGTGAGTCTGGCCTGCCGGGTCGGCGCGGTGACGCGTGCGCACAGCTGGGGGCGGGTCTTCCCGGATCCTGCCGGGCGCACGGTGGCGGCCCCGCGGGAGCACCTGGTGCGCTGGCTGGCCGAACTGCTCAACGAGCCGCCGCTGTAGGGGAGTCCTCGAAGTCCTTGAAGTCCTTGAAGTCCTTGAAGTCCTTGACGAGCGCGAGGAGCCGGTAGAGCGGGTCGGGGCGGACCGTGTCCTGCTCGGGCAGCGCGGCCAGGGCTCCGGTGAGGGCCTCGGTGTCGCCGTCGCGCAGGGCGAGCGCGGAGGCGAACTCGCCCGCCGCGATCCGGGCGGCGAGATCGCGCGGGGTGCGGCCCTGGCCGTGGCCGGCGAAGCGGGCTCCGCCCGCCGGGCGCAGGCCGTGCGCGGCGGCCTGCCGCACCACCCGTTGCTCCGCGTCGTACGCCTCTCGGGTGCGGAACGGCGCGAGGAGCGCGTCGACGTCGCTGCCCACATCGTGTCCGGCGTCCTTGTCCACGGTGGTGACGAGCACCCCGCCGGGCCGCAGCACCCGGGCGCACTCGGCGATCACCGCGGGCGCGTCCGGCAGCAGATGGAGCACCCACACGGCCGTCACCGCGTCGAGCGAGGCGGTCGCGAACGGCAGCCGGCGTACATCGCCCTGGACGATCCCCGGCCCCACCCGGCCGGCGGCGAGCCGGGCCATGGCCAGGGCGGCGTCGACGCCGAGCACGCGCAGTCCCGGGCGGCCGGTGTAGCGGGCCGTCACCAGACCGGTCCCGCAGCCGATGTCGAGCAGGGTCCGGGCCGGTCGCGGTATCAGCCCGAGCACGGCGCCGGCCGCGGCCTCGGCGCGGGGGACGCCGCCGCGGGTGGCGTCGTAGATCGCTGCCTGCTCCTCGTAGTCCAGCACGCCCGTAGGTTAGCCGTACGCCGTCTACCCGGCGGTAACCGACTGCCTCTAGTCTCACGCCTGTTCCGCGACCGAGCTCCATCCGACTCCAGGAGGGCCCGTGAGACACGGCAGAGCCGCCGCCTGCGCATTCGTCCTGCTCCTCGCCTCGTCCGCCGGCGCGGCCGGTACCGCAACGGCGACCGCGACTGCGGCGACCGCGACTGCGGCGGCCGCCCCCGCGGCGACCGCCGCGGCGCCCCAGCTGCGGCTGGTCACCAGCAACGTGATGATGCTGCCGCGCACGCTCTACCCCAACTGGGGCCAGCTGCACCGCGCCGACCTGATAGCCGCCTCCGGCTACGTCCAGGGCGCCGACGTCCTGGTCTTCCAGGAGGCGTTCGACAACGGGGCGTCCGACCGGCTGCAGGCGAACCTCAAGGGCCGCTACCCCTACCAGACCCCGGTGCTCGGCCGGTCCAAGAGCGGCTGGGACCGCACCGAGGGCGCGTACAGCTCGCTCACGCCCGAGGACGGCGGTGTGACGATTCTCAGCAAGTGGCCGATCCTGGAGAGGGTCCAGCATGTGTACGGCGACGCGTGCGGCGCGGACTGGTTCTCCAACAAGGGCTTCGTGTACGCCGTCCTCGACGTGAACGGCACCCGGGTCCACGTGGTCGGCACCCACACCCAGGCCGACGACTCCGCCTGCGGCAGCGGGGAGGCCGCGAGCGTCCGCGCGGCCCAGAACCGGGAGATCGACGCCTTCCTCGACGCCCGCGCGATTCCGGCCGCCGAGCCGGTGGTCGTCGTGGGCGACCTCAACACCGACGCGGGCGGTGCCGAGTACGCCCGTATGCTCGCCGACCTGGACGTCTCCGCGCCCGACGCCGACCCCGGCCCGGTCGCCAGCTTCGATCCCGCCACCAACTCCGTCGCGTACGACCGCTATCCCGACGACCCCGCACAGCGCCTCGACCACGCGCTCCTGCGCAACGGCCACGCCCGCCCGGCCCGCTGGAACAACCGCGTGGTCGACGAGCACTCCCCGCGCTGGTCGGTCACCAGCTGGGGCACCACTTACACCTTCGACGACTACTCGGACCACTACCCGCTGGTCGCCGGGGACGTGTGAGAGCGCGGAGCGGCGGCCTGCCCGGCCCGCCGGGCCGGGCAGGCCGCCGCCCCGCGTGTGCGCGTCAGTTGAAGGAGGACGGGTCCGGGCCGAGGCGCCCGCCGTTGTCGAGGGCGTCGACCGCGGCCAGGTCCTCGCCGTCGAGCTCGAAGCCGAAGACGTCGATGTTCTCCCGGATCCGCGACGGGGTCACGGACTTGGGGATCACGACGTTGCCGATCTGCAGGTGCCAGCGCAGGACGACCTGGGCCGGGGTCCTGCCGTGCTTGGCGGCGATAGCGGCGAGCGCCGGCTCGTCGAGCAGTCCGCGGCCCTGGCCGAGCGGCGACCAGGCCTCGGTCGCGATGCCGTGGCCCGCGTGGAAGGCCCGCAGCTCGGTCTGCGGGAGGTGGGGGTGCAGTTCGACCTGGTTGAGGACGGGCGCGACGCCGCCCTCGTCGAGCAGGTGCCGCAGCAGGTCGACCGGGAAGTTCGACACGCCGATGGCCCTGGCGCGGCCGTCGGCGTGGATCTTCTCCAGGGCGCGCCACGTCTCCAGGTACAGGCCGCGGGCGGGCGCGGGCCAGTGGATCAGGTAGAGGTCGACGTACTCCAGGCCGAGCTTGCCGAGGGAGGCGTCGAAGGCGCGCAGGGCGTTGTCGTGGCCCTGGTCGGTGTTCCACAGCTTGGTGGTGACGAACAGTTCCTCGCGCGGGATGCCGGAGGCGGCGATGGCGCGGCCGGTGCCCTGTTCGTTCCGGTAGAGCGCGGCGGTGTCGATGCTGCGGTAGCCGGCCTCCAGGGCCGTGGCGACCGCGGTGGCGGCCTCGTCGTCCGGGACCTGCCAGACGCCGAAACCGAGCTGCGGCATGGTCACGCCGTTGTTCAGGGTGATGTCGGGAACATTGCTCACGAGCAGGCCGTCCTCACTTCGTCGGAGTCGGACTCGAGGTCTGTCCCTTGTTCAACGATCTCCGCGCCGGCGGCATTCCCCCTGGTGTCCGTCCTGCGAGCCGCCCCGCGCCCCCGCTGCGAGTCTTTCCAGGAGCCGCTTTACGAGTGGTAGAGGGCCTCGATCTCGCGGGTGTAGGCCTTCTCTATCGCCCTTCTCTTCAGCTTGAGCGACGGTGTGAGCAGCCCGCCCTCCTCCGAGAACTGCCCGGCCAGGATGCGGAAGGTGCGGATCGACTCGGCCTGGGAGACGAGCGTGTTGGCGGCGACGACCGCCCGCCGGACCTCCGTCTCCAGGTCGGGGTCGCGGATCAGCTTGGCGATGGGCAGCTGCGGCTTGGACCGCATGCTCAGCCAGTGCCCGACGCCCTCGGGGTCGAGGGTGATCAGCGCGCCGATGAAGGGCCGGTCGTTGCCGACGACGACGCACTGCGAGACCAGCGGGTGGGAGCGCACCCGGTCCTCCAGCACCACCGGCGAGACGGACTTGCCGCCGCTGGTCACCAGGATCTCCTTCTTCCGCCCGGTGATCGTGAGGTAGCCGTCCTCGTCGAGCGCGCCGAGGTCGCCGGTGGCGAGCCAGCCGTCGTGCAGGACCTCCGCGGTGGCCTTGGGGTTGTTAAGGTACTCGCCGAAGACCTGGCCGCCGTACACCCAGATCTCGCCGTCGTCCGCGATGTGCACCGTGGTGCCCGGGATGGGCACGCCCACGGTGCCGAAACGCGTCTGCTCGGGCGGGTTGGCGACCGCGGCGGCCGTGCTCTCGGTGAGCCCGTACCCCTCGAAGATGCGCACGCCCGCGCCGTCGAAGAAGAGCCCCAGCTGCCGGTCCATCGCCGAGCCGCCGGAGAAGGCGTGCCGGACCTTGCCGCCGAGGGCGGCGCGCACCTTGCCGTAGACCAGCTTCTCGTAGAGCTGGTGCTGCATCCGCAGCGAGGTGCTGGGGCCCGGGCCGGTGCCGAAAGCCCGGGCCTCCATCGCCTCGGCGTGCCGCACCGCCACCTCCACGGCCTTCTCGAAGGGCCCGAGCCGGCCCCCCGCCTCGGCCTTGCGGCGGGCGCCCTGGAAGACCTTCTCGAAGACGTACGGCACGGCGAGCACGAAGGTCGGCTTGAAGGAGGCCATCGCGGGCAGCAGTTCGGCCGCGGCCAGGTTGGGCTGGTGGCCCAGCCGGACCTTGGCGCGCACGGCCGCCACCTCCACCATCCGCCCGAAGACGTGGGCGAGCGGCAGGAAGAGCAGGGTGGAGGCCTCGTCGCCGCGCTTGCTGTGGAAGACCGGCTCGTACCGGGCGACGACGTTGTCGCTCTCCGACATGAAGTTGCCGTGGGTGATCACGCAGCCCTTGGGGCGGCCGGTGGTGCCCGAAGTGTAGATGATCGTCGCGATGGCGTCCGGGGTGACCGCCTGGCGGTACCGGTGCACCAGGTCGTCGTCGACGGCGGCGCCGTGCCGGGCCAGTTCGGACAGCACGTCGGAGTCCAGCTGCCACAGCCGTGTCAGATGGGGGAGTTCGTCGACGACCGCGCCGATCGTCATCGCGTGGTCCTCGTGCTCGACCACGCAGGCGACCGCCTCGGAGTCGTGCAGCATCCAGCGGACCTGGTCGGAGGACGAGGTCGGGTAGATGGGGACGGGCTGGGCGCCGATCGCCCACAGCGCGAAGTCCAGCACCGTCCACTCGTAGCGGGTCCGGGACATCAGGCCGACCCGGTCGCCGAAGCGGATCCCCTGGGCGATCAGGCCCTTGGCGACCGCGAGGACCTCGTCGCGGAACCGGGCGGCCGTGAGGTGTTCCCAGTCCGTGCCGTCCGCTCCGGTGCGGCGGCTCAGCACGATCCGGTCCGGCTCTTCGTCGGCATTGACGAACACGGCGTCCGCCAGACCACCGACCTGGGGTGCCGTCACCAGTGGGGGAATGGTGAACTCGCGCAACGTCGCTCCTCGACCGCCTCGGCGGTCACAGAACGTACCCGATACCACGTGGGGTGGGGAGGGGAGTGACATTCGGCTGTGAAGGCCCGGGTGGGCTCCCTCACACTCGTGTGACGAGCCGATTCCCGGTTACCGCAAGGAACACGGTGCGGGAGGACGGTTCCCGGGCGGACCGGGGTCCGCCCGGACTCTGCACCAAATCCCCTCGAGGGGATCACGGCCGCTCTACAGTCCCCACCGGCTCGGGGGCCGCCGCCGGCGCCCCGCCCGGCCGTTCGCGGACCAGGACGAGCACGACCGCGCCCGCCAGCAGGCCGGCGGCACCCGCCGCCAGGGCCGCCGCGTTCAGGCCCGAGGCGAAGGCGGCGTGCAGCGCCTGGTCCGCCGCCGCGCGCCGGCCGGAGGGGACCCGGGCCAGCAGCTCCCGTGCGCCTCCGCCCGCGAGAGCGCGGGCCGTCGCGTGCGGGTCGGGGGCCCCGGCGTCCCGCAGGGAGTGCTCCATCCGCGTGGAGAGCAGGGTCCCGAACACGGCGACGCCGAGGGCGTACCCCAGCTGCCGGAAGGTGTTGACCGCGCCACCCGCCATGCCCGCCCGCCGCGGCGGCACCGAGGAGAGCGCCGCGCCCGCGATCGCCGGATTGACCAGCCCGACACCGAGGCCCGCCACGACCAGCCCCGCGGTCAGGGCGCTCCAGCCGGAGCCGGCGTCGAGCACCGTCTGTGCCAGCGCGCCGGCCCCGATGAGGACCATCCCGCCGCCGATCACCAGACGGTACGGAGCGCCGTGCAGGAATCGGCCGCCCACCGCCGAGGCCACGAAAGCCGCCAGTGCCAGGGGTATCAGCACCAGGCCGCCGCGGACCGGGCTCAGGCCGAGCAGCGTCTGCAGCCACAGCGAGGTGTACGGCAGGAAGCCGAAGGCCGTCCCGCTGAGCGCCAGCGCGCCGATCATGATCGCGGTGAAGGACGGGTTGCGGAACAGCGCCAGATCCAGCATCGGCTGTGCGGCGCGCCGCTCCACCGCCACGAACACCACCAGCGCCGCCACCGCGCCGCCGAACGTCCACGCCGTACGGGCCGAGGCCCAGCCGGCCTCGTCCGCGCGGATCACGGCGAAGGTGAGCAGCCCGGCGAACGCGGTGAAGGACGCCGTGCCCGGCCAGTCGATCCGTGCCTCGCCGTGGCCCCGCGACTCCTTCACCAACCGCAGCGTCAGGGCGATGGCCGCGACGCTCACCGGCAGGTTGACGTAGAAGATCCAGCGCCAGTCCAGCGCCTGGGTCAGCAGCCCGCCCAGCACCGGCCCGAGCGCCGCCGCCGCGCCGCTGACCGCGCCCCACACGCCCAGTGCCACCGACCGGTCGCGGCCCTGGTAGGCCGCGCCGAGCAGCGAGAGCGTCGTGGCGAACATCGCCGTCGCACCGACGCCCTGCACCGCGCGCATCGCCACCAGGGCCCCCGCTCCGGGCGCGAGCCCGCAGGCGAGGGAGGCCGCCGCGAACAGGGCCGTGCCCGCGACGTACATCCTGCGCCGGCCGATCACGTCGGCCGCGGAGCCGGCTCCCAGCAGCAGCGCGGCCAGCGCCAGCGCGTAGACGTCGATCATCCACTGGAGGTCGGACAGCGTCGCGTCCAGGGCGTCCGCGATGTCGGGCAGCGCGACGACGACGATCGTCACGTCGATGAGCAGCATGAAGGTGCCCAGGCAGACCGCCGCCAGCGGTCCCCACTTG
Organism: Streptomyces sp. PA03-3a; assembly: GCF_033792735.1. Classification (NCBI taxonomy): domain Bacteria; kingdom Bacillati; phylum Actinomycetota; class Actinomycetes; order Kitasatosporales; family Streptomycetaceae; genus Streptomyces; species Streptomyces sp. PA03-3a. The sequence continues at coordinate 48,685 of NZ_JARAVM010000019.1, read as the reverse complement.
CGCATGGTCCTTCTCCGTTCCGTTCTTCCGTATCGTGACGGCCTTCCGTACCTTCGCGAGAAGACCCGGGCTTCCTCCAGCCACCGGCCGAATCGCGACGGAATCCGACGCAGCAGAGGAGCAAACGATGGATTCCCACGCGCTCGACGAGCTGGACATGCGGCTGCTGCACTCCCTGCAGCTCGACGGGCGCGCCCCTTTCAGCCGGATCGCCGAGGTCCTCGGCGTCTCCGACCAGACCGTCGCCCGGCGCTACCGCCGGCTCCGCGGCGACCTCGGGATGCGCGTGCTCGGACTGCCCGAGCAGGAGCTGCTCGGACGCACCCGCTGGGCGCTGCGGCTGCGCAGCACCCCCGAGGCGGCCGAGTCCCTCGCGAAGGCCCTGGCCCGACGGGACGACACCGCCTGGATCTCGCTGATGTCGGGCGGCACGGAGGTGATATGCGTGACGCGCCCCCGCAGCCACGACGAGCACGACGCACTGCTGCTCGGGCGTCTGCCGCGCACCCCGAGCATCGTGGAGATCGGCGCCCACAGCATCCTGCACACCTTCTACGGCGGCGCCCTGGGCTGGTACGCCAAGCGCGGCGCGCTCACCGACGCGGAGGTCGCCGCGCTGCGGCCGCCCCCGCCCGAGCCGCCGTCCGGCACCGTGGTGCTGGACGCCACCGACGAGGCGCTGCTGGCCGTCCTGGCCAGGGACGGCCGCGCCTCCTACCCCGAACTCCACCGCGCCACCGGCCTGTCGGAGTCGGCGGCCAAGCGGCGGCTGGAGCAACTGCGGGGCTCGGGCGTGCTCTACACCGACGTGCAGCTCGACACGGCGTGGGTCGGCCACGCCACCCGCGCCATCTTCTGGATCACGGCCGCCCCCTCCGCCCTGTCCTCCGTCGGGCAGGCGCTGGCCGCACACCCCGAGACCGCCTACGTCGCGGCGACCACCGGATCCTCCAACCTCGTCGCCGTGGTCATCTGCAGCAGCACGCCGGAGCTCTACCGCTACCTCAGCGAGTGCGTCGGCGCCCTGGACGGGGTCCGGCACGTGGAGACCGTGCCGTCGCTGCGCCTGGTCAAGCAGATCACGACCGAAGGGATCCGCTGAGGATCGCTGCCGCGAGGGCTTCGGCCGCCTCCTGCGCCGCGGGCCGCCGCCGCCCGTGCAGCAGCACGAAGTCGACCCCGCCGAGCTCCGGCAGTCCCGCGCGGGCCGCGACCCGCACCAGACCGGGCGGGATCAGCCCCTCGGCGTGCGCCATCACCCCGAGGCCCGCACGGGCCGCGGCGATCAGCCCGCTCAGCGAGCCGCTGGTGCACGCGATGCGCCACGCACGGCCGTCGCGCTCCATGACCTCGAGGGCCCGCGCCCGGGTGATCGCCGGGGCCGGGTAGAGGATCAACGGGACGGGCCGCTCGGCCTCGGGGCGGTAGCGCTCGCCGGCGATCCACACCAGCCGGTCGCTCCACACGAGTTGGCCGTGGGTGTCCCCGGCCGCGCGCTTGCCGAGTATCACGTCCAGCCGGCCGGCGGCCAGCTGCCGGTGCAGGGTGGCCGACAGCTCCACCGTCAGCTCCAGGTCCACCTCGGGGTGGTCGCGCCGGAAGCGCTCCAGGATCTCCGGCAGCCGGGTCAGGACGAAGTCCTCCGAGGCGCCCAGGCGCAGCCGGCCGCGCAGCCGGGTGCCCGCGAACCAGCCCGCGGCACGCTCGTTCGCCTCCAGGATCGTCCGGGCGAAGCCGAGCATGGCCTCGCCGTCCTCGGTCAGCTCCACGCTGTGCGTGTCGCGCGTGAAGAACCGCCGGCCGGCGGCCTCCTCCAGCTTGCGCACGTGCTGGCTCACCGTCGACTGGCGCAGGCCCAGCCGACGGCCGGCCTGCGTGAAGCTCAGCGTCTGGGCCACGGCGACGAAGGTCCGCAGCTGCACGGGATCGAACACACCGCCAGCCTACCGCCGCCCATCGCGATACGTGATGACAGTCAGTGCGGTCAAAGTCATTTACGATCACCCGGTCACCGGGCACTCTGGAGAGGGCCCCGTCCAGCACCTGAGGAAGACCATGCGCCGCCTGCGTTACCCGTCCTGGATCCCTGTGGACCCGTACATCGCGGCGCTGCTCGGCACCGTGCTCCTCGCGGCCCTGCTGCCCGCCCGGGGCACCGGCGCCCACCTCGCGGGCGGAGCCTCCACCGGAGCGGTCTGGCTGCTCTTCTTCCTCTACGGCGTGCGCCTGTCCACCCGCGAGGCGATGGACGGACTGCGCCACTGGCGCCTGCACGGCACCGTACTGGCCGCCACCTTCGTCGCCTTCCCGCTGCTCGGGCTGGCCTCGGGCGGACTCGTGCCGTTCCTGCTGACGCCCGAGCTGCACACCGGGCTGCTCTTCCTGTGCCTGGTGCCCTCGACGATCCAGTCCTCGATCGCCTTCACCTCCGTCGCCCGCGGCAACATGGCCGCCGCCATCTGCGCCGGCTCCTTCTCCAGCCTCGCCGGACTCGTGATCACCCCGCTGCTGGCCGCGCTGCTGCTCGGCGGCAGCGGCGCGGGCCTGTCGGCGCACGCGGTCCTCGGCATCGTGCTGCAACTGCTGGTGCCCTTCATGGCGGGCCAGTTCCTGCGGCGATGGATCGGCGGCTTCGTCACCGGCCACAAGAAGGTGCTCGGCCTGGTCGACCGGGGCTCGATCCTGCTGGTCGTCTACACGGCGTTCAGCGAGGGCGTGGTGCGCGGCATCTGGCACCAGGTCACGCCGCTGCGCCTGCTCGCACTGGTGCTGGCCGAGGCCCTGCTGCTGGCCGCGATGCTGGGCCTCACCTCGTACGGCTCGCGCAGGCTCGGCTTCTCCCGCGAGGACCGGGTGGCCATCGTCTTCGCCGGGTCGAAGAAGAGCCTGGCGGCCGGACTGCCCATGGCCACCGTGCTGTTCGGGGCACAGGCCGGGCTGATGGTGCTGCCGCTGATGCTCTTCCACCAGATGCAGCTGATGGTGTGCGCGGTCCTCGCCAAGCGGTGGGCCCGCCGGGCGGAGGCGGCCGCGCCCGCCGCCGCCCCGGCCGCCGCGCGGCCCAGGGAGGCCGTGGCCGGGCGCAGGTGAGCCCGGGGCCGGCCGTACGGCAGCGGCGCCCGGCCCGCTCAGCGCACGGCGTCGGCCACGAGGACGGCCGGCGCCATCCCGAGGAACAGCGTGTACGCGAACAGGGCGCGCCCCCGGTCACCGGCACGCAGCTGCCGCACCAGCACCCAGGCGAAGATCCCCGCCTCCAGCGCCGCCCCGGCGACGCCGACGGGAGGGTGCCACACGCCGACGAGCACGGCGGAGCCGCCGAGCGTGTGCAGCGTGCCGAGGAGCGTGGGCACCCACAGCCGCCGTCCATCGAGGAGGCCCAGCCGGGTCAGCTCGTCGAGCCGCTCCAGGCCCGGCCGCGCACGGGCCGGCTGGGCGACCGCGGAGGGCACGACTTCCAGCAGCAGGAGGACGGTCAGCGCGACGGCGAGTGCGAACACCCGCACAGCGTGCCGTACGTTCGAAGGCGCTCAGTCCTCGCGGCAGATGACGAACCCCGGGTAGGGGTGGCGTCCCGGCCGGTCGCCGATCTCCTCGATCGCCCGCCGGATGTCGTGGAGCTGCTCCACGGTCATCTCCAGCGGCGGCTCGTCGGGCTGGTGGGTGGTGCGGACCGGGTAGTCCACGCCCGGCTCGCGGGTCATCTCGACGTGGCAGCCCAGCACATGGGTGACCCGGCGCTCCGCGGCGAAGGCGACCAGCCGGTCGATGGTGCGCCGGAAGGCGGCCCAGTCCGCCACGTACAGCCGGCCCGGGTAGACGGTGTCGCCGGTCAGCAGGAAGCCCGTCGCGGGGTCGTAGTAGGTGACGGCCGAGGGGTGGTGGCCGGGTGTGGCCAGGCATTCCAGGACCCGCCCGCCGAGGTCCAGGCGCGCCACGCGGTCGGGGTCCTCGGTGAGGCCGAGGAAGCCCCAGGCGCTGTCGCGGTCCGCCGGCACCACGACGGTGTCCGGGCGGCCGGCGAACTGCGCGTCGCCGGCGACGTGGTCGCCGTGCGCGTGGGTGTGCAGCACCAGCAGCTCGTAACCCGGCCGCTGCAGGGCGGGCGGCCGCAGTTCGAACAGCTCGTCCACGACCTCCCGCAGCGGGAAGAACTCCTCCTCCGGCGTGGCCCCCGTGTCCAGGAGCACCGCGCGGTCGTCCCCGAAGAGCAGGAAGAGGAAGGGCGCCTCGTAGTGGACCGCCTTGTTCTGCCGCAGGATGAAGGTGCGTTCGTCGTACTCGAACACCTGGATGTCGGGATCGGTGTTGTGCTTCGCCGACGGCGACCCGTGGATCCAGCGCACGTCGAGCGGCTCCGGCGCCGGAGGGGCGGATGCGTTCATGGCGTGTTCTCCTGCGGGCAGTCGTGGCGCCGGCCGGTCCGGCCCGAGGTCCGTTCCGCCGGGTGGCGCGGGCACCGTTTTGTGCGTCCCACCGGTCGGGAGAGACACTGTCCACGTGACCTCGGAGGCAGCGGTGGCGACGTCCACCCACCATATCGGCGTCCCCGACCGGGGCCGCGACGGCGGCCGGGGCACCTCGCGGCACGCATCCCGGCGGCCGCCGGGACACCGCGCGCGTGACCGCTCTCTCGCCAGTGATCCCGACGGCAACGACATCGCGGCCGTCCCCATGGAGGTGGCCCCCTGATGGCTCCGCGCCTCGTGCTCGTCCGGCACGGCCAGACCGAGTGGTCCAAGAACGGCCGGCACACCGGCAGGACCGACATCCCGCTCACCGATGAGGGCCGGGAGGCGGCCCGCCTGCTGGGCAAGCGCCTCGCCCGGGCGCCCTGGCACGACTTCCCGGGCGCCCGGGTGCGTACCAGCCCCCTCGTGCGCGCCCGCGACACCTGCGAACTCGCCGGGTTCGGCGACCGCGCGCAGACCTGGGACGCGCTGCGGGAGTGGGACTACGGCGAGTACGAGGGCCGCACCTCCCCGGAGATCCGGGAGGAGCGCCCGGGCTGGGTGATCTGGCGTGACGGAGTCGTGGGAGGCGAGACCTCGTGGCAGGTCGCCAACCGCGCGGACGAGGTCGTGGCCTGGGTCAAGGAGGAGGACAGCGACGCGGTCGTCTTCGCGCACGGCCACTTCCTGCGCACCCTGGCCGCCCGCTGGCTGCGGCTGGACCCGATGCGCGGCATGGTGCTGAGCCTGGCCCCGGCCTCGCTGTCGGTCCTCGGCTGGGAGTACGGCGACCCTGCGATCACCCTCTGGAACGACACCGCCCACCTGCAGTGACGCGCTGACCCGCGAGGTGCCCGGCGGGATCAGCGGGCCCAGGGCGGGCTGATCCGCGACCCGTCGGCGAGCACCGCCTCCAGGCCGACGCCCGTGGTCACCCAGACGGATGCGGGGCCGTCGCCGGGGTTCTCCAGGGCCAGGCGCGAGCCGGCGGGCGCCGTGGCGACGTCGCCGGGGGACAGGTCGTGGGTCTCGCCGTCGATGGTCAGGCGCGGGCTGCCGGACAGGACGAGGAAGACCTCCTCGCGGCTGATGGTGTGCGCGGGACCGGCGGTCCCGGCCGGCACCTCGCCGCGCCACGCGCACAGTTCGTGGCTGCCGGTGGCGGTGCGGGCGTACGAGACGAAGCGGACGCCGTGCAGATCGTGGACGACGGCGTCGGAGGAACGGACGACGGGCATGTGGGCTCCTGTTCCCTGATGGGCAAGCAACTTGAGCAAGTTGCTTGCCTGTATGCTCAAGCTCCTTGCGCACTGTGTCAAGGTGGCCCCATGAAGGACGAAGAGGCCCTGGCCATGGCCCTGGGTGTCAACCTGCTCGCCGCCGCCGGCGCCCTCACCGCCGCCATCCACGACGGCGTCCTCGCACGCGGCTTCGACGACCTCCGGCCCGCCCACGGCTTCGCCTTCGCCCGGATGGCGGCGGGCGGCGCGACCGTCACCGAACTCGCCGCACACCTCGGGGTGACCCGCCAGGCGGCCGGGCAACTCGTCGACGAACTCGAGGCCAAGGGCTACGCCGAACGCCGCCCCCACCCGGACGACGCCCGGGCCCGGCTGGTCGTCCTCACCGACCGCGGCCGCGCCTGCACCCGCGCCGCCGAGCAGGCCGCCGCCGACGCCGTACGCCCCTGGGCCGGCGTGCTCGGCGAGGACCGGCTGCGCGCCCTCACCGCGGACCTCGGGCGGCTCGCCCCGGGCGGCCCGGTCCGGCCGACGTGGTAGGCGGCACCCCGGCGTTGGACTTCACCGGCGACTTCGAGACCCACTTCACGCTGCGCGCACCCGGGCCCGGGGACGAGGAGCGGATACGCCGCTGGGCGGAGCGCAACGGCCTCAAGTACACCCGCATCGTGCTGGACCGGGGCGCCACCCCCGACCAACCCATGCTGACGCTGCGCGGCCGCGGCGCCCTCCCCGGGCAGCGCGCCGCCGCCGAGCGGTGGACAGGACGGCTGCGCGCCGAGGGGATCGGCGTCGCACGCGTGAAGATCGAGGCCGCGCCCTGGAACGACGGCGTCCCCCGCACCGGCCCGGAGGCCCGCGCCCTGCCGCCCGGGACCTACTTCGAGCACCACGTGAAGCTCGTCCTCACCGACCAGGCCCGCCTGGACGAGGTCCGGGCGATCGCCGGACGCCACGCCGCCCATGTCTCCCGCAACGCCCGCCGCGACCTCGGCGACCGCGGCCACGAACGCTTCGTCACCCAGCGCTGCTGCGACGTCGGCCGCCCCGAGGCGCGCCGGCGACTCGACGACCTACTCGGGGACCTCGCCGGGGCGGGCTTCACGGCGGTGGAGGTCGAGGAGGAGTTCGTCGTGCACGACGACACGCCCGCCCTTGACGACGGCTGGATCGACGAGGCGCGATGAGCGCCGCCGCGCCACGGGACCCTTCGGCCGTCGCCCGGCGCGCCGTCCTCGACCATCTGCTGGGCCTCGTCGCGCGGTCCCCACTGGCCGAGTACCTCGTGCTGCGCGGGAGCATGGTGATGCCCGCCTGGGTCGGCGCCGCCACCCGCGAACCGGGCGACCTCGACTGGATCGTCCCGCCCTCCCTGGCGGTGCCGATCGAGCCGCTCCACCCGTACCCGTACGTCGACGAGCGGGCCACCGTGCAGCAGTGGCCGGAGGCCGCCGACGGCGCCGCCCGCCCCGAGATCTGGACGGACGAGGAGTTCGGCACCGGCGGGCAGCGGGTCCACGTCCCGCCCGAAGGCCTGCACTGGATCGTCGACCCCGAACCCGACAGCACCGACGACCTCGACGGCCCGCCCGGCGAACTGCTCGAACTGGTCCGGGCCCACCCCGACGCGGCCCCCGGCATACGCCTCGACGCCGAGGCGGCCCGGGACGACGGCAGTTGGACCTGCGCGGAGTACGACACGCCCGGCGTGCGCCTTGTCATCCCCTGGCACGCCGACGGCCTGCCCCCCGGCGAGGTGAGCCTGGACTTCGCCCGCGACGAACGGCTCCCCGAGCCGCCCGTCCTGACCGCCGTGCCGCGCGGCGACGGAGGCCCTCCGGCCGTGGTGCTCACCGCGAGCCGCGAACTCTCCCTCGCCTGGAAGCTGCTGTGGCTGCAGGCCGACGCCGCCGCCGAGGGCCGCGCCCAGGGCAAGGACCTCTACGACGCGGTCCTCCTCGCCGAGGCGCCCGGCACCGCCCTCACGCACCGCCTGCTGCGCCGGGTGATGAGCCGCGAGCCCGGCCACCCGGCATCCGCGCCCCGGCTCACCGAGGTCACCCCGCACTCCGTCGACTGGGACACCTTCCGCGCGGCCCACCCCCACGTCACGGGCTCGGCCGCGGAGTGGCTCGCCCGTCTGTCGCGAGCGCTGGACGGCGCCCTGGCGGACGGTCGCTGACGTGCTGCACCGCCGTGCGAAGCGGTGGGCGCGGCGCCGAGCGGGGTGCCGGGCGCCGTCGAGGGAGCCGTCCCGCTTCACCCGGTGGCGGCAGGTGAGGGCGGTTAGCATGCCAGGAGAACGTGATCGCGGTTAAGGAGGCGGGTCCCATGGCGGACGACATCACGATCCCCGGCATCGACCCCGCGGCCCGGCCGAGCGGCGACGGGTGCGCCGACTGCGGTGCCGGCCAGGGGCCGGGCTGGTGGCTGCACCTGCGCCGCTGCGCGCAGTGCGGGCACATCGGCTGCTGCGACTCCTCGCCCTCCCAGCACGCGACGCGGCACGCGCAGGAGGAGGGCCACCCGTTCATCACCAGCTACGAGCCCGGTGAGAGCTGGTACTGGAACGTCGAGACCGAGGAGTACTACGACGGTCCCGCACTGACCCCGCCGAACTCCCGCCCGGAGGGCCAGCCCTCCCCGGGCCCCGCGGGCAAGGTCCCCGAGGACTGGCAGGCGCAGCTGCACTGACGGCGGCGTCCGGCGCCGCTACGCGGCGCCTTCCGGCATCCGCACCCGGGCCAGCTGACGGGACTGCGCCACGAGGCGGCCCGCCGAGTCCCAGACCTCGGCGTCCTCCTCCATGTAGCCGTCCGCGAAGTTGCGGGTGGAGTGCTTCAGCCGCAGCCATCCCGGCTCCGGCCTGGCCCGCACGTGCGCGGTCAGCTCCAGCGTCGGTGCCCAGCCCGGTATCCCCAGGTCGAAGCTGACCGGCGGCAGGCTGTCCACGGCGAGCAGCAGCATCAGCGGGTCCGGCTCGCGGCCGTCGGGCATCCGCAGCCAGCCCTGCACGATGCCGCGGCCCGAGGGGGCGCCGACCGCCCAGCCGACGGTGTCCGGGTCCAGACGCAGCTCGATGCGCTCCAGCATGGGGGAGTTCTTCAGGAACTCCGGGGGTGCCGCCTCGGTCCCGACGCAGTCCTGCGGCGGCGGCATCTGCGGGGGAGTGGCGGAGGTGCGTACGTCGCCCGCGTGGTCGTGGCCGTCGAGGTCGCCGTAGGTCGCTATCGCCCGCAGCCGCTCCTCGCCGTCCTGCACGAGGGACACCATCCCGGTGGAGACGGTGCGGCCGCGGCGCAGCGTCTCCGTGCGGGCGGTCACCGGGCCCGGGAGGGACGTCGACAGGTAGTAGGCACTGATCGAGAACGGATCGCGGTGCCCCTGTCCGTCGCCGCCCAGTTCCCCGGCGAGGGCCCGGCCGGCGAGGGCGAGCAGCAGCCCGCCGTTGACGCCCATGCCGATCCGCCAGCCCTCGTGGAGCTCGGCGTCGTAGACCGAGGGCTCGCCCGGACGTGCCGTGACGGCGGTCTCGCGGTCGAATCCGTACTTCTCGTGCATCGTCAGTGTTCCTTGAGGTCGAACGAGGTGAAGAGCGCGTCGAGCGCTTCGTCGATGGACGCGGCGCCGGTGCCCAGGGCCAGCGAGCCCCACATCCACAGCTGCGCCACACCGTGCAGCCCGGACCACACGGCGCCGGTGAGCGCCCGGGTGTCCGCCCCGGGCCGCCAGCCCTCCGCCTGCGCGGCGCGCACGAGCACGAGGAGGTGGTCGTCGAAGGCCGACATGCCGGCCCGGCCGAGTTCCCTGTCCCGGGGGTCCAGCAGGTCGTGCCGGAACATCAGGGTGAACATCGCCGGCCGCTCCAGCGCGTACGCCACGTAGCCACGGGAGCCGGCCCGCAGCCGCGCGGCCGCCGAGGCCCCCTCGGGGCACTCCCGTACGGCCGCCCCGGCGCGGGCGCCCAGTTCGCGGAACCCCACGGTGGCGACGGCGGACAGCAGCGCCGCCCGGTGCGGGAAGTGCTTCAGCGGCGCTCCGTGCGACACCTCGGCGCGGCGTGCGATGGCCCGCAGGGTCAGCCCCTCGACGCCTTCGTCGTCCAGGACGGCGAGGGCGGCGTCGAGCAGGCGCGCGCGGGGGGCGGTGGTCACGGTGGACAGTGTCCACTCCGAGGTGGACAGTGTCTACCTCGGGTCGTCCCGTTCTCGGTCACGGCGGGACCGGCCGACGCAGGGGGCGCTACCTCGCCGGCCGGTCCTGCACGCGTGTACGCGTGCTGGGAGGGGTCAGACCCGCCCGGCCGCAGGCGCGGGCAGGGCGATCCGCTCTTCGCCCGCGTACACGTTCATGGAGGTGCCCCGCAGGAAACCGACGAGGGTCAGCCCGGACTCGTCGGCGAGGTCGACGGCGAGGGAGGACGGGGCCGATACGGCGGCGAGGACCGGGATGCCGGCCATCACGGCCTTCTGGGCGAGTTCGAAGGAGGCCCGCCCGGAGACCATGAGGATCTTCCCGGCCAGCGGCAGCAGGTCCTGCTGGAGGGCGCGGCCCACGAGCTTGTCCACGGCGTTGTGGCGGCCGACGTCCTCGCGTACGTCGAGCAGTTCGCCCTCGCCCGTGAAGAGCGCGGCCGCGTGCAGGCCGCCGGTCCGGTCGAAGACCCGCTGCGCGGCGCGCAGCCGGTCGGGGAGCGCGGACAGCAACCCGGGTTCGAGCCGCAGCGGCGAGGGGTCGGCGATGGGCCAACGCGCCGTGGTGCGCACGGCGTCGAGGCTGGCCTTGCCGCACAGGCCGCAGGAGGACGTCGTGTAGACGTTGCGCTCCAGCGTGATGTCGGGGACGGGGACGCCGGGAGCGAGGCGCACGTCGACGACGTTGTAGGTGTTCGACCCGTCGACGGTCGCGCCTGCGCAGTACACGATGTTCGCCAGCTCGTCCGCGCCGCCGAGCACGCCCTCGCTGACCAGGAATCCCGCGGCGAGCGCGAAGTCGTCGCCGGGGGTGCGCATGGTGATCGCGAGTGGCTTGCCGTTGAGCCGGATCTCCAGCGGTTCCTCGGCGACCAGGGTGTCCGCCCGGTGGTCGACCGCTCCGTCCCTGATCCTCAGTACCCGACGCCGTTCGGTGACCCGTCCCATGTCGATCAGTCCCGGTTCTGTACGTGCTGGAAGCCGCATAGGCCCTTGATACAGAGGTTGCCACGGGTGACCGCGCCGTAGTGCGGCGAGGCACCTCGACGAGTCCGCCGGTCCGGGCCGCCAGCGCCCGGACGAATACTGTGTACAGTATTCGTCTCCTTGGGGTCAAGGGGTCGTAAAAGCGGTCCCCGCCGCGATCCGGTCACCGGCGGGCCGACGGGAGTTGGGCGGGGGTTCTGCGGGGTTCCACGGGAGTGCGGAACCGATGGCGGCGAACGCCCGCCGGCAGCCGCGCAATAGCATCGGCCCACGGCGAACGCCGGACGGGTGGGGAGGCGCGCGGTGGTCGGGAAGGCGTTCGCGCCGGGGCGGGGGGCGTGGTGGCGCATCGGGCTCCCGCTCGTCGCCGCGGCGCTGCTGGTCGTCCATCTGGCCGGCGAGAACCGTCCGCGACGGGAGGCGGCGGCGGTGTCCCGCCCGGGGGAGTGCGGCAAGGGCGCGGCGCGGCGGGTCGGCGAGCCGGGCGTGTCGCGGGACCTGGCGATCGGGAGCTACGGCGCGGACAACCTCCCCCGGATGCGGGGAAAGCCGACCTTCAAGGTGCGCCTCACCGTGTCCCCGGGACCGGACCGGCACACGCTGGAGCTGCGGACCCCGCTGACCGGCGCGGTCACCGTGCAGGTGCACGCCGGACGCGGCGGCGGCCTCCTCGCCGGCGCCCGCGGCCTCACCGCGCGGATCGACGAGCCGATGTACGAGGCCGGCCGGGCCCCTCCCGCGACCGGCACCGTCCGCGTGACGGAGGACGACTTCCTGCACCTCGTCGTCGAACTCCCGGACGCCGCCGTCTGTCCGGGGGTGACCATGGGCGACCTCGTCTCCCGGGACCCCGGCGGGAACGACGCCGCGGACCTGACGGTGGTCACCGTCGTCCTCGTCGACCGGGCCTCCGGTGTGCGCATGGAGGCGCAGACCGGAGTGGTTTGACGCACTGCGCCCGGGCTGGGTACAAACGTGCGACTCCACCGTCCCGTACGCCACATGGGGGGCCTCGCGCTCGTGAGCACCACGGACACCGACCAGGGCACCGAGCCGCCGGTCACCACCTGCTACCGGCATCCCAAGCGGGAGACGTATGTGCGCTGCACCCGCTGCGACCGGTTCATATGCCCGGACTGCATGCGTGAGGCGGCGGTCGGCCACCACTGCCCGGAGTGCGTGAAGGAGGGCGGCAGGAGCGTCCGCGAGGCGCGCACCGTCTTCGGCGGCCGGGTGGCGACCTCGGGCGTGCCCGTGGTGACGCAGATCCTGATCGCTCTCAACATCGCCGCCTATCTCGGCGAACTGGTCCGCTCCGACCTCCTCGCGCGCTTCGACGGCCTGGGGCAGGGGCTGTTGGGCCCCGACGGCGTGGCCTACGTGTACGACGGCACCGCGTACCCGGGCTTCGAGGCCGTCGGCATCGCCCACGGCGAGTGGTACCGGCTGATCACCTCGGCCTTCCTCCACAGGCCGCCGGACCAGGGCACCTTCGGGATCCTGCACATCCTGTTCAACATGTTCGCGCTGTGGACCCTCGGCCCGGCCGTCGAGGCGCAGCTGGGGCGGATCCGCTTCGTCTCGCTCTACCTGCTCTCCGCCCTCGGCGGCTCCGTGCTGCCGTACCTGATCGCCCCGCACGAGGGCGGTGTCGGCGCCTCGGGCGCGGTCTTCGGGCTGGGCGCCGCCTACTTCGTCCTCAGCAAGCGCCTGCGCAACGACCCGATCGGCGGGCGGCAGCTCCTGATCGGCCTGCTGGTCTGGATGGCCGTCTCCGCCGCGGTCACGTCCTGGCAGAGCCATCTCGGCGGCCTGCTCACCGGAGGCGCGCTCGGGCTCGTCCTGGCCCACGCGCCCCGCAGGCACCGCGGCCTGTGGCAGGCGGCCGGGATGGCCGTGATGCTGCTGGTGCTGGTGACCCTGGTCGTCCTGAAGACCTCACAGCTCACCGGCACCGCATAGCGGGGGCGCCGCGCCGGAGGTGTGAAGCGGGTCACGATCGGCCCCGGTGCCCACGCCCGCGCTGGGCGCGCGTAGACTGTAGACGAAAGCCAATCATCCCCGGGAAAGGTTGGGGCGTAGATGCTGTCCAGCGGGCTGTCGCAGGGATCCGTGCCCAAGCTCCAGCGTCCGGGGCCCCTGCGCGAGCAGGTGTACGAAGCGCTGCTCGAGCTGATCATCACCCGCTCGCTCACCCCCGGGCAGCATCTGGTGGAGACCGAACTCGCCGGGCACCTCGGGGTGTCCCGCCAGCCCGTGCGCGAGGCCCTGCAGCGGCTCAACACCGAGGGGTGGGTGGACCTCCGCCCCGCCCAGGGGGCCTTCGTCCACGAGCCCACCGACGAGGAGGCCGACCAACTCCTGGTCGTCCGCGCCCTGCTGGAGACGGAGGCGGCCCGCCTCGCCGCGGCCAACGCCACCTCCAAGGGCCTGGAGCGCCTCGAGGAGCTGTGCGAGGCGGGCGAGGCGGCCGTGACCGCCGACGACGTCGACGCGGTCGTCGCGGCCAACGCCGCCCTCCACACCTGCGTCATGGAACTCGCCGGGAACGCGGTGCTCGCCGAACTCGCCCGGCAGGTCGAGCGGCGGGTGCGCTGGTACTACACCCCGGTCGCCCGGCAGCGCGGCATGCAGTCCTGGGTCGAGCACCGCGAGCTGATCGCCGCCATCGCCGAACGCGACGGCGAGCGGGCCCAGCAGGTCATGCGCGTGCACACCGAGCACACCAGGACCTCGTACCACCAGCGGTCCCACGAGGACTGACCGCGCCCCCGGCCCGCCCCGCCGGGCCCCGGCGGCTCAGAACAGCGGCTTGCCGTCGAACCGGCCGAGATCCTCCCGGTAGAGCTCCACGTTGACCCCGTTGGGATCGCGGATGTAGAGGCTGTCCTCCACGCCCCGGTCCGGCCCGAGGTACTCCGTCCCGGTCTCGTCCAGCCGGCGCTTCGCCTCCGTGAACTGCTCGGCGGTCACCGACAGCGCCAGGTGCTGCAGCCCGCCGATCGTCTCGTGCTGCTCGGGGTGGTCGTGGCCGGGGAAGTCGAAGAACCCCAGCAGGTTGCCGTGGCCGATGTCGAAGAAGAAGTGGCTGGAGCCCGCGTAGTCCCGGTTCTCCACCAGCTCCACCAGCGGGAAGCCCAGGAACTCCTGGTAGAAGCGGATGGTCTCCTCTACGTCCCGGCAGATGAACGCGACGTGGTGCACCCCCGCCGCCCTTGTCGCCGGTCGCGCCGCGGGCTCGTGCAGATACCTCCCGCGAAGCTCCTCCCGCCGTGCCCGTACGGCCTCCAGCTGCTCGCCCTGCGGCTCACCCATGATCGATCCCGCCTCTCGTACCCGCGCTTAATGCGGTGCGCGGGAAGTTATACCCGATTAGCCTCCAGGCATGGTGTCCTTCGACCGGCTCGTGGCATTCGCCCTGGTATCGCTGGTGCTCGTGGTGATCCCCGGCCCCAGTGTCCTCTTCGTCATCGGCCGCGCGCTCGCCCACGGGCGCCGCGTCGCGCTGACCTCCGTCGCCGGCAACACGCTCGGCTCGTACGTCCTGGTGGTCGCGGTCGCCCTCGGCGTCGGCCCGGTCGTGGAGCGCTCGGCGCTGCTGTTCGCCGCCCTCAAACTGGCCGGTGCGGCCTACCTGGTGTACCTCGGCGTCAAGGCGCTGCGGCACCGCGGGGACCTCGCCATGGCGTCGGGGGACGCGGGGGCCGCGCGCGGCGCGCTGCGCACGCTCGGCGAGGGCTTCACGGTCGGGGTCTCGAACCCCAAGACGATGGTCTTCTACGCGGCGGTGCTGCCGCAGTTCGTCGACCGCGCGGCCGGTCACGTCACCCTGCAGATGCTGCTGCTCGGCCTGGTCTTCAACGCGATCGCCCTCGTCTCGGACAGCGCCATGGGCCTCGCCGCGGCCGCGGCCCGTTCGTGGTTCGCCCGTTCCCCCCGTCGCCTCTCGCTGGTCGGCGGCGCGGGCGGCCTCGCGATGATCGGCCTCGGTGTGACCGTCGCCGCGACGGGACGTACCGACTGATCGGTGTCCCGCTGGTTAGGCTGGTCGGATGGACGACGGACACGCGGACGACACGGCCGCCCTGAAGCGGCTGCGCCACCTGCGCGGCAGCATCGACAACCTGGACGCGGCCCTGGTGCACCTCCTCGCGGAGCGCTTCAAGGCCACCCAGCAGGTGGGCGAGCTGAAGGCGGCGCACAACATGCCGCCCGCCGATCCGGGGCGCGAGGCGGAGCAGATCGAGCGGCTGCGGCGGATGGCCGAGGAGGCGCACCTCGACCCGGCCTTCGCGGAGAAGTTCCTGAAGTTCATCGTCGAAGAGGTCATCCGGCACCACAAGGCGATCGCCGCCGACCGCTCGGGCTGAGCGCCGCGTGGGCCCCTGCCGTGGAGTTCCACGGCCGGGGCCCACGTCACACCGGCACCGTCTCCCGTGGCCCTGTCGTCGAAGTCCCTCCCGCCCCGCGGCGCCTGGCACGGCACTCCCCCAGCTCCGCTGGGAGGTGCCCCCACGCTGCGTTGTCGAACCGTCCGAGTAGCGCACTACGAGGACGACTCTCCGCCTTGCGATGCGCACCAGACACCGCGGGGCTCGCCCTTCGGGCGGTGGGAGTCACTTCGACGGCAGGGCCTGCGACACGGGGGTGGTCCCGGGACGCCGCGGCGGACGGGAGGAACACCCGGTCGTCGGGCACGAGGTGCCGTACCGGAGCCCCGGGTGCTCTCCGGTGGTCACCTCAGATCGCCTCCCTGCTGGTGGGCTGGGGGTTGGGCGTGATGTCCTTCTTCCTCGGCCGTCCCGGCGGGGTGAGGAAGAGGGCGACGAAGCCGGCGAACAACGAGATCGAACCCGCGAGGGTGAACGCCCCGCTGTGGCCCCAGTGGCTGACGACGAAGGCACCCATGCCGGAGCCGAGCAGACCCGAGACCAGCTTGGAGCTGTAGACCAGGCCGTAGTTGGACGCGTTGTTGTTCTCACCGAAGTAGTCGGCCGTCATCGCCGCGAACATCGGGAAGATCGCGCCGCCGCCGAAGCCGGAGATGGACGAGAAGATCAGGAACAGCGGAAGGTTCTTGATGTCCGCCGACCACAGGATGCCGTACTGCGCGAGACCGAGGACGAGGCAGACGAAGATCAGGCACTGCTTGCGCCCGTACCGGTCGGACAGCCAGCCGATGACCCCGCGGCCCGTGCCGTTGACGATCGCCTTCAGGGACATGGCCGTGGCCACGATCCCGCCGGCGAAGCCCGCCTCCTCACCGATGTCGACCTGGAAGGCGATGCCGAAGATGTTCACGCCCGAGGTGCACAGCAGGCAGAACCACATCAGCGCGACCCGGCCGGTCCGCCATGCCTCGGCGGGGGTGTACTGCCGTACAGCCGGCGGGTTCTTCTCCATGGCACGCCGGGCCCGCGGGTCGTCCGGCACCTTCAGCGGGTCGACGTCGGCGGGCCACCAGTTCTTCGGCGGGTCCTTGAAGAAGTAGCCGGCCACCGCGACGGTCGCCGCGAGGAAGACACCGACCGAGACCAGCACCCAGCGGAAGTTGGTCAGGTCCATGTAGCCGGTGAAGAGGAAGACGAACGGCACCGAGCCGTAGGCGAAACCGCCGTTGACGAAGCCGGTCTTGCCCCCCTTCCGCTCCGGGTACCACTTGCCGACCATGTTCACGCAGGTCGCGTACACCATGCCGGCGCCCATGCCGCTGAACATGCCGAAGCCGATGTACGCGACGATCACGTGCGGTGCGTACGCCAGCGACAGATAGCCCAGGAAGGTGCCCAGGGCGCCGCACATCATTGCGTAGCGCGCCGGCAGCTTCCCGGACTCACGGAGCTTGCCCGCCGGGAAGGCCACCGCGGCCTGGAAGAACACCCAGACCCCGAGCATCCAGAAGATGTGCAGGCTGCTCCACGAATGCGCGGTGTGGAGCGTGTCCTCGGCGGACGCGAACGCGTACTCCGCCGAGCTGATGCCCATCATGCCTACCCACGGCAGGATGACCATCCACTTGCGCTTCCGGCCCATGATGTCCAGGTCGGTCTCGCCGACGCGGAACACCCGGCCGTTGTGGTCGGTCACCTCTCGATAGGTGACGGGTCGTTGGGACGTCGATGTCGTTGACGCCATTGTCATGATTCCCCTGCCTCGAAAGAGTCTGGCCAGCGCCCCCTGGCTGGGCCCGGCACGGGTCGGTCTCCGTGGAGACCGACCCGTGCCGGCCCCCGTGCTCTTTTCGTGCTCCGCGGCGGGTCCGGTTCGCGTGCTTCACGCGGCCCGGTCCCGTCACGGTTGGTGCCTCGGTCAGGGCAGCCCCGCTGCCCCGGCCCACCGGTGGACGGTGCCTGGCACCGCCACCGGTTGCTCTGTGGTGTGCGACCGCACGTTCTCGCGCCGCATGGTGTCCGCCATCGCTCAGATCACCCCGTCGGTCCGCAACCCGGTCAGCTCCTCGGCGGAGAGACCCAGTTCGGTGGTGTAGATGTCGTGGTTGTGTTCGCCGAGGAGGGGTGAGCGGTGGATGGTGGTGGGTGAGTCGGAGAGTTTGAGGGGGTTTCCGACGGTGGTGTAGGTGCCGCGTTCGGGGTGGTCGACCTCGACGACGATCTCGTTGGCCTTGAGGCTTTCGTCGTTGATGATCTCTTTGGTGGACAGGATGGGTCCGCATGGGATGTTGTGGCGGTTGAGTTCTTCGAGGACCTGCCATTTGGGCAGGGTGGTGGTCCATTCCTCGATGAGCTGGAACATTTTGGCGAGTTTGGGCAGCCTGGCTTCGGGGGTGGCCCATTCGGGGTCGTCGGCGAGTTCGGGGTGGCCGATGAGTTGGGCCAGGGGTTGCCAGCCGACGGGTTGCACGATGACATAGACGTAGTCGTTGGGGCCGCCGGGGGCGCATTTGACCGCCCAGCCGGGTTGGCCGCCGCCGGAGGCGTTGCCGGAGCGGGGGACTTCGTCGGTGAAGTCCTCGTTGGGGTATTCGGCGAGCGGTCCGTGGGTCAGGCGTTGCTGGTCGCGGAGTTTGACGCGGCACAGGTTGAGGACGGCGTGCTGCATGGCGACCTGGACGCGTTGGCCGCGTCCGGTGTGGGTGCGCTGGTAGAGGGCGGCCAGGATCCCGGCCACGGCGTGGACGCCGGTGCCCGAATCGCCGATCTGTGCGCCGGTGGCCAGTGGCGGGCCGCCTTCGAAGCCGGTGGTGGCCATGGAGCCGCCCATGGCCTGGGCGACGACCTCGTAGGCCTTGAACGCGGTGTAGGGGCCGTCGCCGAAGCCCTTGATGGAGGCGTAGACGATGCGGGGGTTGATCTCCTGGATCCGCTCCCAGGTGAAGCCCATGCGGTCGATCGCGCCGGGCCCGAAGTTCTCGACCATCACGTCGCTGCGGGCGATCAGGTCGGTCAGGATCTCCCGTCCGCGCGGGGTCTTGGTGTTGAGCGTGATGCTGCGCTTGTTCGCGTTGAGCATTGTGAAGTACAGGCTGTCCGCACCGGGCACGTCCCGTAGTTGACGGCGGGTGATGTCACCGCCGGGCGCCTCCAGCTTCACCACGTCCGCCCCCAGCCACGCCAGCAGCTGCGTCGCCGACGGACCCGACTGGACATGCGTCATGTCCAGAACACGAACACCCTCCAAAGCCTTCGTCACAACCAGGGTTCCTTCCGGTCGGGGGCCCGTGAGCAGGCAGATCGCAAGATTCCGTTCTGCAGTCTGTACATTGCATACAGCCGACGAATACTGTATGCAGACGTTTATCCCGCATCGACGACCCGGTGTCCAGAGGTCTGCACCGGATTATCGTTCGACCCCGAGTCAGGGCAGGTGCGTTTGACGATGGATCTGTTCGAGTACCAAGCACGGGAGCTCTTCGCGCGGCACGGAGTCCCCGTGCTCGACGCCCATGTGGTGGACGACCCCGCCGAGGTCCGGGCCGCGGCCGAACGCCTCGGCGGGCAGGTCGTGGTGAAGGCCCAGGTGAAGACCGGCGGCCGTGGCAAGGCCGGCGGTGTGAAGCTCGCCTCCGACCCTGCGGACGCGGAGGACAAGGCCCGCGCCATCCTCGGCATGGACATCAAGGGCCACACGGTCGGCAAGGTCATGCTGACGCCGACCGCCGACATCCAGGACGAGTACTACGTCTCCTTCCTCCTCGACCGTGCCGAGCGCACCTTCCTCGCCATGGCGTCCGCCCAGGGCGGCATGGACATCGAGGAGGTCGCCGCCACCCGGCCGGAGGCCCTGGCCCGCGTCCCCGTCGACGCCACCGAGGGCGTGACCGAGCAGAAGGCCCGGCAGATCGCCGAAGCCGCCGGGCTCCCCGAGGAGACCGTGCCCGTACTGACCGCGCTGTGGGAGGTCTTCACCGCCGAGGACGCCCTCCTCGTCGAGGTCAACCCGCTGATCCGCACCACGGACGGCCGCGTCCTCGCCCTGGACGGCAAGGTGTCCCTCGACGCCAACGCCCGCTTCCGGCACCCCGCCCACGAGGCGTACGAGACCCCAGGCGAGGGCGACCCGCTGGAGGCCGCCGCCCGCGCCAAGGGCCTCAACTACGTCAAGCTCGACGGCACCGTCGGCGTCATCGGCAACGGCGCGGGACTGGTCATGAGCACCCTCGACGTGGTCGCCCACCACGGCGGGGCCCCCGCCAACTTCCTCGACATCGGCGGCGGCGCCTCCGCCCAGGTCATGGCCGACGGGCTCGGTGTCATCCTCTCCGACCCCGACGTCACCTCCGTCCTCGTCAACGTCTTCGGCGGCATCACCGCATGCGACGCGGTCGCCGACGGCATCGTCCAGGCACTCGGCCTGGTCGAGCTCACCAAGCCCCTCGTCGTCCGCCTCGACGGCAACAACGCCGAGCGCGGCCGGGCCGTGCTCGACGAGGCCGCGGCGTCGCTGGGCCCCCTCGTACAGCGGCTGGACACCATGGACGGCGCGGCCGCGCGGGCCGCCGAGCCCGCAAGGAGCTGATCGCGATGGCCATCTTCCTCGACCGCAACAGCAAGGTGATCGTCCAGGGCATGACCGGCTCGGAGGGCATGAAGCACACCCGCCGCATGCTCGCCTCGGGGACGGACGTCGTCGGCGGCGTCAACCCGCGCAAGGCCGGCACGAGGGTCGAGTTCGACGGGCGCACCGTCCCGGTCTTCGGCTCGGTCAAGGAGGCCGTCGGCATGACCGGCGCCGACGCCGGCGTCGTCTTCGTGCCGCCGCCCTTCGTGCGCGCCGCCGTCGACGAGGCCGTCGACGGCGGGCTCGGGCTCGTCGTCGTCATCACCGAGGGCGTCCCCGTCCACGACACGGTCGCCTTCCGGGCCCGCGCGGTCGCCTCCGGCACCCGCGTCATCGGGCCCAACTGCCCCGGCCTCATCAGCCCCGGACAGTCCAACGCGGGCATCATCCCCGCCGACATCACGACCTCCGGCCGGATCGGCCTGGTGTCCAAGTCCGGCACGCTGACCTACCAGTTGATGTACGAGCTGCGCGACCTCGGCTTCTCCACCGCGGTCGGGATCGGCGGCGACCCCGTCATCGGCACCACCCACATCGACTGCCTGCGCGCCTTCCAGGACGACCCGGAGACCGACCTCATCGTCATGATCGGCGAGATCGGCGGCGACGCGGAGGAGCGCGCCGCCTCCTACATCTCCCGCCTGGTCACCAAGCCGGTCGTCGGCTACGTCGCCGGCTTCACCGCGCCCGAGGGCAAGACCATGGGCCACGCCGGAGCCATCGTCTCCGGCTCCTCCGGCACCGCCCGGGCCAAGAAGGAGGCCTTGGAGGCCGCCGGCGTCAAGGTCGGCAGCACCCCGTCGGAGACCGCACGTCTCGTCCGCGGACTGCTGCGGTGACCCCCGCAGGGGCCGCGGCCGTCGAGCAGCTGCTCATCCGCAGATACGACGTGGGCGCGGCACTCACACCCCTCGACCTGGAGCGCAAGGAGGCCCGCACCGGAGTCGCCATCGTCGCGTGCATGGACTCCCGGCTCGGCGTCGAGGCCATGTTCGGGCTGCGGGCGGGCGACGCGGACGTCATCCGCAACGCGGGCGGCTGCGTCACCCCCGACACCATCCGCTCGCTGCGACTGAGCCAGCTCCGAGGCGGCACCCGCCGGATCGTGCTGGTGCACCACGAGGACTGCGCGGCACTCGGCGACCCCGCCGAGGACCTGCGCGCGTGCATCGAACGCCTCCACGACACCACGGAACTGCCCCGCACCGAGCTGGTACGGGGATTCCTCTACACCCGCGGCGGTGCGCTGCGAGAGATCCGCCCCGAGCGAGCGGAGAACCCGTGACCCTCGCCCTCAAACCCGGGACGGCCTGGACCGACGCCTGGCAGCGGTGTCTTCGGGCCGCCCCGGAGGCGTTCCACGACGACCGCGTCCTCAACCTGTGGGCCGGGGCGTGGCGGCCCGACGGCCGGATCCTGCCGGGCACCAGCCCCGTCGACGGCACCCCCGTCGCCGGGGCGCCCCGGCTCGACGCGGACACCGCCCGGCGGGCCGCCCGCGCCGCCCTGGACCAGCACCGCGCCTGGCGGGTCATCCCCGTCCCCGAGCGCAGGGCGCGGGTCTCGGCCGCCCTGGACGCCCTCAGCGAGCACCGCACGCTGCTCGCCCTCCTGCTGGTCTGGGAGATCGGCAAGCCCTGGCGGCTCGCCCAGGCCGACGTCGACCGGGCCATCGACGGCGTCCGCTGGTACGTCGGCGAGATCGACGACATGGTCGAGTGGCGCCGGCCGCTGCCCGGCCCGGTCGGCAACGTCGCCGGCTGGAACTACCCGATGAGCGTCCTGGTCCACGCCATGCTCGTACAGGCACTGGCCGGCAACGCCGTCGTCGCCAGGACCCCCGCCGACGGGGGCCTGGCCTGCCTCACCCTCGCCTGCGCGCTCATCGCCCGCGAGGACGTACCGGTGACCCTGGTCAGCGGCGGCGACGAGTTCTCCGCGGAGCTGGTGCGTGCCCCCGAGCTGGGCTGCGTCTCCTCCCTCGGCGGCCGGGACACGGGCGTCCGGGCCGCCACAGCCGGGGCCGACCCGGGCAGACGCCATGTCATGGGGCAGGAAGGCCTGAACGCCTGGGGCGTGTGGGACTACAGCGACTGGGAATCCCTCGGCGGCCACATCCGCCGGACCTTCGAGTACGCCAAGCAGCGCTGCACCGCCTACCCGCGCTTCGTCGTGCGGCGCGAACTCTTCGCCGACTTCCTGTCCGCCTACCTGCCCGCCGTGCGGTCCGTACGGCTCGGCCACCCGCTCGCCGTGGACGACCCCGGGGACGACCTCCCCGAGCTCGACTTCGGGCCGCTGATCAACGCGGCCAAGGCCAAGGAACTCGGTGACCTCGTCTCCGAGGCCGTCGACCGCGGCGCGATACCCGTGCACCGCGGCAACCTGGCCGACGCCCGCCTCCTGCCCGGCCAGGACACCTCCGCCTACCTGGCGCCGGTCGCCCTCCTGAATCCGCCCCCCACCTCCCCGCTGCACCAGGCGGAGCCCTTCGGCCCGGTCGACACGATCGTCCTGGCCGACACGGAGGCGGAACTGCTGGCCGCCATGAACACCGGCAACGGCGCCCTCGTCGCCACCCTCTCCACCGACGACGAGGACACCTACGCCCGCCTGGCCCCGGAGATCCGCGCCTTCAAGGTCGGCCACAACCGGCCCCGGTCCCGCGGCGACCGCGCCGAGTACTTCGGCGGCCTCGGGGCCTCCTGGCGCGGCGCCTTCGTCGGCGGCGACCTGCTGGTCCGCGCCGTCACCCAGGGCCCCGCGGACGAGCGCCCGCCGGGGAACTTCCCCGGCTACCACCTCATGCCGCCCGAGGCGGCCTGACCCCGCCGGTGCCGGGGCCGCGTGCGGCCCCGGCACCCCGTGCACCCAGCGGATACGCAGGTGAAACCCACCCCGAATCCTTGGTATCGTTGTGCCTGTCGCCGCGGGGCCAGCCCTGCGGATCACCTGTCCGGGTGGCGGAATGGCAGACGCGCTAGCTTGAGGTGCTAGTGCCCTTTATCGGGCGTGGGGGTTCAAGTCCCCCCTCGGACACTCTTGTGGCTTCCAGTGGGGTGCTGGCGAGGCGCGTGCCCTCGGTGTTTTGCGTTGTGCTGCACCGTACGCCATACGTGGCCCGAGGTTAAGGCACGGCCGGTTCTTCTGGCTGCCGTCAGCCTTGTCGAGCCGGTCCATGGTATCGCCGTTCGTTGCCCCGGAGTCGAACAAGGCGCGGGGTGGTAGTTGGTGGGCCCCGTATCGCAGTCGTGAACGATCGCCGAGATCGCGGTAGACCTTCCCGTCGGCGGCCCCGTGCCGTAGAAATCGGTCATGGAGCCGTCCAACGTCCCCGTTGCCCAAGGTCCGTGGCCCGCCTCAACGTTACTAGGGAGGCTCGACGGGAGGATCGTCGCCGAGCTGGTTGCCGCCGGGCGGCGGCGCACGGTGCTAGCCGGTGAGGTGCTGGTGAGGCAGGGCGGGCAGGAGCGCACACTGCTCCTGCTGCTGAGCGGGGCGGCGAAGGTGCTCGCCACGACGGACAGCGGCCACCAGGCACTGCTCGCGGTCAGGGTCGGGGGGGACTGTGTGGGCGAGATGGGCGCGCTGGACGGTGCGCCGCGCAGCGCCACCGTCACGGCCTGCGGGCCGGTAGAACTGGTGGTGCTCACGCAGGCCACGCTCAGTACCCAGATGGATCGGCACCCCCGACTCTCGCTGGAGTTCGGCCGGACCATCGCGGACCGGTTGCGCTGGGCCAACAGACGGCGGCTCGAATTCGGCGGTTACCCCGTGAAGGTGCGCCTAGCCCGGCTGCTCACCGAGCTGGGACTGGAGCATGGACACTGCGGCCCGGGTGGTATCCGCCTGCCCTTCCGGCTCACCCAGCCTGAACTTGCCGCACTGACTGGAGCGGCTGAGACCACCGTGCACAAGGCGCTGCGTGAACTACGTTTGGAGGGGCTGGTGGAGACGGGATACGGCACCACCGTCCTGTGCGACCCCGGGCGGCTGAGCGCCTTGGCGGAAGAGGCCTGACCGTCAGGGTGCGCGAGTGGCCCAGCGCGGAACCCGCTCGCGGTGATCAGGTCGGCTCCCATGTGCCTCACCAAGGCCCTACCTCACCCAGCCAGCAGTGGCCCTAGCACGACCGCGAGGCCCGCGCAGACCCCCATCGCGACGGTGCCCAGCACCGCGCCCGCGACCAGCCGGAACTTCATCACAGCCAGGCGGGACAGGAAGTCGACAACCTCTTCGTCACTGTCCTCACCTCCGGCGTCCGGCGTCAGGGGGCCAGGGCGTGTGAAGCTGTGCGGCGATGGCGTGTCGGTACGCCACAGCCTCGGCAGCAGGGCCAGGGCCACGCAGAGCGCGCCGCCCACCAGAGCTACCACGAACCCGGCCAGCAGCCCGCCGCCGGCCCAACCCGCAAAACCGCCCTGTCGCCAGGTCGCCGCCATGTCCGCTGCCCAGCTGCCGGACGTGCCGATCAGCGCGGCCTGGGCGGCTGCGAGGACGCCCGCCTTGGTGTCGGCGTGCTGGTGAGCGGCCTGCAGCACGCCCAGCCGAGCGGGCGTTCCAGGGTTTCCCATGATGTCCTCCTCCCTCTGATCCACTCTCCGGCGGTGAGTCCTGCCGGTGAGGTGCAGGGAACACCACGATGGCAGCGCGCACCCCGTCGATGTACGGGATGTGCCCGGCTCCCCGCCGGTAGAACTGGTCGTGCGGACGTCCGCTGCGAGGGGAGCGGACGTCCAGAAAGCATGTGACGGGATGTAATATGGCGCGCCCGCACGGCAGTTATCGCGCCGTGCGTGGAGTGACGCTGCCCACCGGGGGATGAAGAGCGGTGATCCACAGATGACGAACAACTTCCGCAGGCGCCTACTACTCGCGCTCGACGCCCAGGGATATGGTTCGAAGGAGGACTGGCTGCAACGCAGCATCCAGAAGGCCATCCGCGGCCACCTGGATGGCGCGGCCGACGACGCCGGGTTGTCCACCCGATCCTGGGAAATACAGCCTGCCGGTGACGGACTACTGGCCGTACTCCCGCCCGACGTCCCGGAGGACAAAGTCCTCGATCCGCTGTTGCGCTCGTTCGCGCAGCGCCTGCGTGAGCACAATAGGGAGCGCAATGAGGCGAGTGCGCTGAGGATGAGAGCAGCTGTGCACATCGGGCCTGCCACAGTTGCTGCCAATGGCTACTCCGGGGACGGACCGGTCCGTGTCGGACGGCTGCTGGACAGCGGTCCGCTGCGCCGAGCGCTTGCTGCCACGTCCGGCCCCCTGGCGGTGGCCATCAGCGAACCGCTTTATCGGGATGTCATCGTGTCCTCTGGCTGCACCCAGTGGACGGCCGACGATTTCCGCCAGGTTGTTGTTCACGTCAAGGAGACGCGGGAGCCCGCGTGGCTGTGCACCCCGCTGGCTGCGGACATCCACTCCCTCGACCTGAGCGGCCCACCCGCACCGGAGGAACCCCAGACCGTCGCCCGGAATGCAGAGCCGGGGATGGAACGGCTGCCGGAGGAGCGTGCCGCGGGCCCTGGAATCGGCACGCAGGTGAACATGGACGGGGGTGTCGTCTTCCACGGCCCGGTGACGTTCGGGATATCTAAGTGACCGCCCCTGCACCGACCGACCCGGAACCGGCGGACGGCGACCCCAGCCAGGGACCCGAACATCCGAGGCCTCAGGATTCCGGGAACTTAGAACAGCATGAGCCGTCGGCGTCCGGAGACGCCGGCGCGGACCGAGTCCACATCAGCTTCTACGGGAACCAGCACTTCGGTCAGTCCCATTTCGGCATCCGCAACGCCTCTGGTGACTCCCTGCGCACTACCGGCCGGATGCCGCCGAGTGAGTTGGACCGGTTGCTTCACTGCCATGTCCCCGGACCGCTTCATCGTGAGGCTTGCCAGGCCTTGCAGCGTGATCGTGTAGTCGTCTTGTGCGGCGCCGACGGCATCGGCAAGGCCGCGGCTGCAGCCAGGCTGCTGACCGAGACCGTCTCCACCGCCGAGCGTAGCGGGCTGGTAGTCCTCTCGCCCGACACCCAGCCCAGGCGGCTTGCCGACCGCGAATATCGGCGAGACACTGGCTATCTACTGCTCGACCTCCCGGCTGGGACCGAGGCCGACGACTTCGCATGGCGCACCCTCGTCGACCGCGTTCGCGCCTGCGGCGCCCACATGGTCGTCACCACTACCCAGCCACCCCGCCCCGGTGAGCAACGCGCCGTGCGGCAGTTCGCATGGCGGCCACCCGCCGCCGGTGAGGTACTAGCCGCCCATCTTGGGGCCGCCCAGGTGCCGACCGCAGACATCGCACGCGCCCGAAAGTTGGTGCCCCCGCACGCCGCCCCCGTGGAGCTGGCCGCGTGCGCGCGGCGGATCGCTGAGGGCGGCAATATCGACACCGAGTGCGACAGACTGAACAACGGGGCCGAAGCCCGGGCTGCAGTCTGGTTCAAGCGGGAACGCGGACTGCACGAGATTGTCGAAGTCTCCGTTCTCGCCTTCGTCACCGCGGTGGGCCGACGGGAATTCGAGACGCTCCAGGCGGAGCTGGAATCCCGACTCGGCCCCCTGTACAGCTCGGCCCAGGCCCCACCGGAAAACGAGGATGCCGCCGCCGTATCCCCACTCGCGGCCGTCCGCCGGCCCGCAGGGGACCGGCGCCGGGCGCTGACGCAGAACGAGCTGGCTCGTGTCGAGCGAGTACGGTACGCCGGTGGCGAGCGCGAGATCGTCGTATTCAACGACCCGGCGCTGCGACGTTGGGTATTGCGCGGGCTCTGGCACGACCAGCCCGCCGAGTACTGGGACGCGGTCCACGACTGGCTCACCGTGCTGGTTGCTCGCGATACCGACGACTCCACTCTGGCCACCGTGGCCACCGGCCTTGCCCTACTCGGCAGCGCCGCCCTTGACGAAGTCGTCGACCGTTACCTGCATGCCTGGGCCTCAGGTACCGCGGGCGAGGCCGGTCGGACCGCTGCGGTGTGGACTTTGTGGTGGATGTGTCTGGAGGAGACCCAGGCAGCCGCCGCGCTGCTCCTCGCCAATACCTGGGCGCAGAGTGGTCACCCCGACCTGCGCGCCGCGGCCCGTAGTGCTTTCAGCGGCCCACTCGGTGTCGTCTTCCCCCAGGCTGCGGTGCGCCAGTTGTGGCAGCTCACCCGGGTCCTCGGCGATGAGCCCGCTGCGGATGCATGGGGAAGGCTGTTCGGCGCCTTAACGTTCGGGGACCAGGAGGCGGGCATTGTCTTGGACGTCCTGGCCGACCAGTTCACCCGGCGGCGCGCGACGCAAGTTACGCCAGCGACGCTCGACCGTGTTCGTGAGGCGGCGCTCGCAGTCCTCACTGTCCGGAGCCCTGTCAACAACCACGTGGCCCTCGCCGACTACCTCACTCGGCGTCCTGACCACCTGCCCCTCGCGGCCCGGCTGTGGGCCCAACTGCTTGTCCACCGTCCCGTACGCCGGCGCGCCATGCAGGCACTCGCCACCGTGGCGCATGCGGTCCCATTGGCTGCAGGGGCCGCCAGCAGCACGGTCCTTGGCCAATGGGGCAATGCGCTGGCGGCCGAACTACCGGCCGCCGAGCATTCCCACCTCGTCCAGGGCCTGTACCGCGTGGACGGTCGGCGCGGCCCTAACCGGAACCCCTATCCACTCGATGATTTGCTCCGTCCACTCACCGAACCCAGCGCCACGACGGCCCTACAAACCGGACCGAGGTCATGACGACGAACTATCCCCTGGTCGAGGAGAGGGTCCTGCCGCCGACGCAGGCATCCGGGCGCCTGATCCGGCGCCGCCGTCGGGACCTTGGCGAGATACCCATACCCCGTGCCCATGAGGTCCTTGTCTTCCGGCTCGGCGAGAGCTACGTGGCCGACTCCGGGCGCCGAGGTGGCGACGACCCGCTGCTGTGTGACGCCACATCCGTCACGGTGGTCGACACCAGCGCAGGTGTGCCCATCACTGTGGAGACCGAGGTGCCCTCAGCCGAAGCAGAACCCTTCGCCTTGAAAGTCACTTTTGCCTGCACCGTCACCGACCCCGTGGCGGTTGTGCAAGCGGGACTGAACGACCTGCCCGGTGTGCTTCTCGCGCGGGTACGAGCACTGCCCCGCCTCAGCGAGACTTCCGGAAGGTACCGGCTCACCCAGGCGCACGACCTCTCCCACGCTCTCACCGCTCGTCTCACGGCGTACACCGAGATGGAGGACGCGGGACTCTACGGGGTGACCCTCGGCAGTGTTGCCGCCACTGTGCTCTCTCCGGAGGCCGTCGCCAAGCTCCAGCGGCAGCAGGACGAGGAGAGGCGGAGGATGGAAGCTGCAGAGGAGCTGCGGCAGATCAAGCTCACCAACGCCAGACTGCAGGCGGAACTGAAGGAGATGGAGGAAAACCTCCGTCGACAGGCTCAGAGCCAGGAACACCTCACGCGAACCCAACAACGCCGGTTCGGCTACGCGGAGGCCGAGGAGAACCAGGCGCACGAGCAGACGCTGGCGGCCGGTCAGGCCCACTTCCAGCGGGAGCAGGCGATGGCGGAGGCACGGGCGATCGATGGGGACCCCCTGGCCGCAGACCAGATGGCACGCATGCGCGGTGAGATCAGCAGCGATGATGCGGCGGGCCGACTCCGTGCCGACACAGCTTTGCGGAGGGACCGTCGGCATGCGGTGGAAGACAGGAAGTACGAGCAAGACCTGATCGAGGCGCGGCTGACGCGGGAAGACGAACGTGAAACGACACGTCACCGGCAACAACTTGAGCGCGAAGAGCGTCAGGGCACAAAGGAGCTCGAAGCGCAGGAGAGGAAGGAACGCCGAGAAGACGAGAAGGCCACCGCCGAAGAGGAGCGCCGTGCCAGGGCGATGCAGAGGCAGCATGACCACGAGCTGCGGAAGGAACTGATCGCGCGCGGCCATTTCGACGACCAGTACATCCCGGCCGAAGCGATGCTCTCCCAGGAGCCCCGCGCTCAGGACGCCGTCGTCGCACCGGTAACGGACGCGTCGGCGCGGCTGGGACCTGCGCACCGTGGGAAGGCCATACCGCCGTCCACTGGAACCCGCGGCGACGGGGACGGGAGTGGGCCTGGGACGAGCGATGGGACCGCCGACGATCTCGGTGACGTGGGGGAGGAAGAGCGTGCCCGCTGACCGTGAGGAAGAGGCGCGGGCCATCGTCCGCACGCGACCGCTCGCCCGCTTGGCCGCGTTCAGCCGCCGCCTGATTGGCGTCGACGAGGAGCTGTTGCGCTACGCACCAGCCGAACGCGCCCGCTACGCCCGCTACGGACTCATCGTCGTTAACACCGCCTTCCTGGGCGGTATCTCGATGATGATCGCCTTGGACATCGTACTGCCCGCCACGCCCTGGCCGGTTCTGCTACTTATCGCCGTTGTGTGGGGGTGGATCCTCTACGTCCTCGACTCCTGGATGGTCGCCGGTTCGCATGGTTACGCGGGCGGTGAAGCGGTGCTGCGGCTGCTGCCACGGCTCGCACTGTCAGTGATCTTGAGCGTGTTTATCGCCGAGCCCCTGCTATTCCACATTTTCGGTCGTGAGCTTCGGCAAGAGATGTCGGTTACCCGCGTCGAGCGGATCGCCACCGAGACTGGGCTGTGGAAACAGTGCAATCCAGCGGATGGTTCGGACAGGCCTGCAGAGGGGTGTGCCAGCCACCAGATTGTGCTTGCCGGCTCGCCCGCGGCGCTCGCCGACGACATCGCCGAAAACGAACGCGCGGCCGCCACCCTCGCCCGTCGAATCGACGGCGAGGACAAGAAGCTCCAGGCCAAACTCGCTACCGAGCGGCGCGAGTGCGGCCGCGACAAGTGGATCAACTTCGGCGGGGTTTGGGACGTCAGCGAAACCTGCAAGCGCGCCCGCGCTGACACTTCCGACTTCAAGTCGACGAGCAGGCTGGACGCATTCCGCGAGCAGCACGCGGCCCTCGTCGCCAAGGGAGAGAAGTTCGCCGCTCGGAAGGAGGCGGCCGCCGCCGACTACCGGAAGCTGCGCGACGAAGCGATCGAGGCTGAGGTGGCGGAGTTCACCCGCAACCAGGAGAAGGACGGGTTGCTGCTGCGTGCAGACGCCCTGCACAAGGTCGCGGGCAACAGCGGCTTCGCGCTGTTCATCGTGATCGTGCTCCACCTGATCCTTATCGCCGTTGACGCGATGCCCATCCTTGCCAAGCTGATGAGCGGCCCCTCCACCTATGACAGGCTCCTGCGCGAACGCGAGGAAGCGGATCTGCGCCGGCACCGCGATGATCTAGCCGTACGGCTCGCGGAGTTGGACGCACAGAACGGCGCTCGGCGCGAAGAGGCTCGGCTACGTGAGGCGAGTGCCCGCGAGCAATTGGAACATGAGTACCGCATGGACCGAACCGAGAGGGAGCGCCTGCGCAGGGAGGAACTCGATGCCCGCACTGACCGGCTGATGGGCACCTGAAGGCGGAGCCGGGTCGATGACGCTCCTTCTTGTGCCGTACCGTCATCTAATTTGCTGGCTAGTGGCGTTGAGCACTGCCGGTGCTGCCTGGATAGCAGCGGGGTAAGGCGATCGTGGCGATGTCGACCCGATCTTCGGTCGCATGCAGTGCCTTGGCCCGCCGTGCCCCAGGGGGCGGACGGATGTGTCTGGCCCCGGGGTCCCGGCGGTACCCCCGTCAGCTGGGCAGGATGTTGTGGTTGACCCGGAAGGTGTTGGTCGGGTCGTATGTCTTCTTCGCGGCGGTCAGTCGGCGGTAGCGCTCGGGGCCGTAGGCCTGGCTCAACCGGTCGGGGTCGGTGGCCTCCTCGACGGAGAGGAAGTTGACCATCCTGCGGTCGTCGGCCCAGGGCTCCATCGCCTTCATGACCTCCTCGAGTGCGCCGACGAGGAATCCGGCCTGGTCCGGGGAGCCCACGCCGAAGCCGAAGAGGACGAACGGAAGCCCCCGGGTGGACACGGCGTTGGGCACCGCGGGCTCACGGTCGAGCGCACCGCCGAGCATGCGGATCTCGACGCTGGCCAGTGGGGAGTGCGACCCGGGACCGAGCAGTTCGATCAGCTTGTCGGCTGCCTCGGCGGGGAGCGCGCGCAGCATCGTGGTGCGGTCGTAGTAGGGCATCGGTGTGGGAGGGTCGAGGTGGATGGCTCCCATGGCGGTGTAGGGCATCTCGCCCACGGTGTCGAGGAGCGCCGGGGCGGCCGCGCGCAGGGGTGCGATCAGCCGGTCGCCCTCGTCGGCCGGACCGAGGAAGGCGAAGCGCACGTGCACCACGAACGCCCCGCGCAGCGACTGCGGCAACTCCGGCAGCGGGGGCAGTCGTTGCACGGCCAGTGAGGAGGACATCTCCTGCGGCATGTCCGCCTGCCAGGTGCGCCAGGCGTGCAGGACATCGGCGAGGTGTTCGCCGGGGAAGTGGATGCCGCCGCCGTAGAAGCGGGTCAGCGGGAACAGGTCGAACTCCATCGCGGTGACCACACCGAAATTGCCCTTGCCTCCGAGCAGCGCCCAGAACAGTTCGGGGTCGCTGCCGGCCGTGACGTGCCGCAACTCGCCGTCGGCGGTCACCACCTCCAGTGAGCGGACGTGGTCGGCCGCGTATCCCAGGCTCCGGCCGAGGACGGGACTGAGTCCGCCGCCGAGGGTGTAGCCGGCCACGCCCACCAGCGGAGCGGAACCGCTCACCGGGGCCAGGCCCACCTCGGCCGCCCGGTCGATCACCTCCTGCCAGACCACCCCGGCCTCGACCCGCACGCGTCGCCTGCCGGCGTCGACCGCGATGCCCTTCATACGCCGGGTGGAGATCAGAACCCCGCCCCGGGCGGCGTCGACCTGCTGGTGTCCCGTGGTCTTCACCGTCACAGGCCGGCCCTGACGGGCCGCGAAGGAGACCGCCGCCCGCACGTCGGCCGCGTCCGCGGCACCGACCGCGAGCGCCGGTTCAAGGCGGACGTTGAGGTTGAAAAGCCGGCACTCGGCGTCGTAACCCTCATCGCCGGGCAGCAGGACCGGACCGCTCACCAGCGATGCGAGTTCGGCCGCCTCCGCAGCCGACACGGGTGGGAACGGATCGTCGAAAGTCATGAGTCCCTCGTGAAATGTGCCGCGGGACGCCCCGACGGGCAGATGGCCGCCGAGTCGTCCCACGCGTGCGAGTCGATGCCGCATCGATGGCGGCAAGGCCGTCTCTCCGGGCAGGCTTGGGTCTTATAGATTACCTATGCAATCTAACATCTCCAGGAGGCCGGTACCGGTCGGGCGGTGGTCGATCAGGCGTTGGCGCGCAGCGGCTGCATGGCCCTCGACCAGCTGACGAGCTGGTCGAGCATGGCCTCCGCGGTGGCCTGGTGGTGCGGGCCCGGCTTGAAGACGCTGTAGTTCTCGAAGTCGGCCAGGAGGGACAGCGCGACCTGCGCGCGCACCGTGACGATCTGCAGCTCACTGGCGATGAGACGGAGGTGCTCCACGGCGCGGACGCCACCGTCGGCGCCGTATCCCACGAAGCCCGCGGCCTTGTTGTTCCACTCCGCGTACAGGTAGTCGATGGCGTTCTTCAGGGCGCCCGTGGTCGAGTGGTTGTACTCCGGGGTGACGAACACATAGCCGTCGAACTCGGCGATCCTCGACGCCCACGCTTTGGTGTGGTCGTTCTGGTACTGCCCGAGCGACGGGGGAAGCGCCTCGTCGAGGAGCGGCAGCGGGTGGTCCGCCAGGTCCACGAGCTCGAACTCCGCATCGGAGCGCTGCTTGGCGATGTCGAGTATCCAGTCCGCCACGGCGGCGCCGTTGCGCCCGGGGCGGGTGCTGCCGAGGATGATCGCGATCTTGGTCATGTCGTGCCTTTCGTGGGTGCGGCGCACATGGAGCGCGGAGGCGGTGCCCCGCGCCGGAGCCGAACGTGCCCGGCCACCGGAGGAGGGTGCACGCGAGGTGGCTCCTCTTGGGGTATCCGCCCTGGTCGAGTGCCGCGGACTCGGTGCCGACGTCGTCGTCGGTGGCGACCGTAGGACGAGGGAATCGGGATGGCAACCAGGGCGAGATGCCCCATGTGACCCATCTGTGGGCCGCCGGCCGGTCGCGTGAGTGGGAGGGCGGCGGGGGCCCGGCGGGGCGGGAACTTCGGTCGAGGCGCCTGTCGGCGGCGGCCGTTCCGCCGTCCGAAGGCGCCGCGCGGCGTCGGCGGCACGTCCCGCCGCCGAGGGGTCCGGCACTCCGGTGGCCGGCTCCTCGGCGCCGTGCACGGACCCGAATCCCTGCACGGGAAGGCAAGTCGGCCGACGGATCCGTGCACGGGGAGGCAAGAGACCGCGACCGGCGTGCCGCTTGGTGTGGGAGGGCCGGCGAGGTCGCGCTCAGGGACAGGCGGGTGCGGCCTCGCCGGGGAACTCGCGGCTTCGGTGGCGCCACTCGCGGGGGCTCACGCCGTACGCGGCTTTGAAGACGCGGCTGAAATGGGGCGCGCTGGCGAACCCCCACCGGTGGGCGATCGCCTCGATCGTCATGAATCGGTGCACGGGCGACGCCAGTTCCTTCCTGCACTCCTCGAGGCGCTGCGTCCTTATCCAGTCGCCGAGTGCGATGCCCGCTCGGGACAGGGTCAGGTAGAGCTGGCGTACGGAGACATGGTGCGCGGCGGCGATGCGTGCGGCGGTCAGGTCGGGTTCTGCCAGATGGAGGCGGACGTATTCCTCGACGCGCTGGAGAAGTGTGTCGTACAAAGGCCCCCGGGCCAGGTCGTCGCGGCCGAGGCCCGTGGTGACCACGGCCCTGATCAGGTCGACGCTGGGCTGCGCGAACAGGGCGGCCTCGGTCTCGCCGAGAGCGGCCTGGCTGCGGGCCAGCCGGGCGAAGAACGCCACTGCGGCGCCCACGAGCGGGCGTTCCGAGCCGAGCCGTACGGCCGCGACCTGGCGGAGCAGGGAGGACCGCAGCCCCAGGACGTGTGTGGGAACGCGGACGACGACCGTGCGCACGGGGCTCCGAAAGAAGATCTCGTAGGGCCTCGCGTTCTCGATCACCGTGAGATCGCCCGCCCGGATCTCACCCTGGTTGCCTCCCTGGCTGAACCGGGTGACCCCCGATTCCTGCAGGGCGACGAGAACGTGCGGAGCCATGTCCTCCTTCAGCGGGGCGGTCGCTCGCCGGAGTCCGGCCACATTCCAGTCGATTCCGGTGACTTCCACCGGACCCACCGCGTTGATGTTCGCAACGGCCCTCAGACGATCGGGGTTCGGAGGCAGGTCCACCTCTATTCGGCCGTTCACCGACCGGGAGAGTTCGCGGATGGCGTCCGCGCGATCGCCGGGGGTCAGCGACCTCAGGTCGAACCGAATTGCCATGTGCGCTTTCTCCCTGGCCGATCGCGAGGCGGCCGTTGCCGGACGGGCCTCCACGGTACAGCGGCCATTGGTCCACTTTGCGATCTTAGGCGCATTGTTCATGATTTTTCGCTTGGTCGGGTTGTCCGTGGTCGAACCCTCGGATTGCCGGGATGGGGGCGCGGTGGGTGCGGGGCCCGTTCTGGTCTCCCGCGAGGCGACGGTACGGGACGATCCCGATGCCGGTCGTCGTGTCGATGCTGAACTCCTACTCCGGCTGGGCGGCCGCGGCGTCGGGAGCCCTGCTGGAGAACGACCTCCTGATCATCACCGGCGCCCTGGTCGGCTCCTCCGGCGCCTATCTGTCCTCCGTCATGTGCAAGGCGACGAACTGGTCCTTCCTCTCCGTGATCGCCGGCGGGTTCGGCATCGAGGCCGGCCCGGCCGACGACAGGGACTACGGAGAGCACCGCGAGATCACCGCCGAGGGCGTCGCCGAACTCCTCGGAACGGCAGACTCGGTGATCATCACCCCCGGCTACGGCATGGCCGTGGCCCAGGCCCAGTACGGCGTCGCCGAGTTGACCCGCAAGCTCAGGGGCCGGGGCGTCAAGGTCCGCTTCGGCATCCACCCGGTCGCGGGCCGGCTGCCCGGCCACATGAACGTCCTGCTCGCCGAGGCCAAGGTCCCCTACGACATCGTGCTGGAGATGGACGAGGTCAACGACGACTTCGACGGGACCTTCGTCGTCCTCGTCATCGGCGCCAACGACACCGTCAACCCCGCGGCGGCCGAGGACCCGGGCTCGCCCCTCGCCGGCATGCCGGTCCTCCAGGTCTGGAACGCCGAGAACGTCGTCGTCTTCAAGCGCTCGATGGCCTCCGGTTACGCCGGCGTCCGGAACCCCCTCTTCTACCGCGACAACTCCGCCATGCTCTTCGGCGACGCCAAGGAGCGTGTTGACGACATCCTCAGGGTCCTCTGACCGGCTGTCGGTGGGGTCCGCTACCGTCGGAGCATGTCGATCACCGCACACCTGCGCGATTCGGTGAGGCTGCCGGGTGGCGGCGCACTCGTCAACGGCTTCGCGCTGGACAGCCGCGGGGGCGGCGCGTGCCGCGCCCTCCTCGACGACGGGCGCGAGCTGGCGGTCCGCGACCTGGACGAGGTGTTCGCGGGTGGCCGTGCGCCGAGCGTCGTGTTCCCCCTTCCCTGGCCGGGCTGGGACCGCGGCGTCCACTCGGTGAGTCCCGACGGCACGTTCGCGGTGTTCTCGGGCCAGCGCGCGGTACGGGCGGTGGGCAGGGGCGGCGAGACTCTGTGGGAGTACCGGCACGCCTGCTGGGGGCCCGCGATCGGCCACGCGCACACGGGGGACGAGCAGGAGGTGTGCCCGGGGAACGAGCACGGCTCCTGCCGGGTCTCGCAGGACGGACGGTTCGTCTGGGCGCACGTCGTGGCCGAGCCGGCGGAGGACGAGTGGGAGGAGCGCTGGGTCGTCCTGGACGCCCGGGACGGAAGGGAGCTGGCCCGGCTGCCGCTGGACAGCGCGGCATCCGGCTCGCACCAGCTGTCCCACCCGGACGGTGTCCACATGGGCCTCTGCATCGGCATGGGCCAGGACGGCGTTCTGCTGCACTGGGCGCGCTGGGACGGCGGCGAGCTGGCCGGCTGGGACCTGAACGAGGGCTTGGACCGGATCCTGACGGACGTCCATGAGGGGTACCCGGGCTTCCTGACCGTCGAGCACAGCGGATGGGACCTGCAACTGCACGCTGCGGACGGCACCGTGCTCGCCGAGGTGTCGCCGGAGCCGGCCGGCGACGAGGACGACCCGACCCGCTGGGACTACGGCTGCGGCTTCGTGGACGCCGGCACGGTCATCGCCTCGACGATCGACTCCGCGGAGGGGCCCGAAGAGGCCCGCCACTGGCTGCTCGACGCCCGCACCCTGGAGATACGAGGGGCCGTCGCGTATCCCACGGGCCCCGTCGACAGCTATGTGCGTCCGCTCGGCGACGGGACCTGGCTCACCTGGGACGACAGCAGCGGGACGCTGAACCGCTGGGCGGCAGCGGCACGGTGAGCACGCGCGGCCGGGGCGCACGCACGGCCGGCGCGCGCCCCGGCCGTGGTGTGCGGGAGCGGGTTCCCTCAGCCCTTCAGACCGTCTTGAGGTTGCAGAACTCCCGGATGCCCTCCGCGGCGAGCTCGCGCCCGATGCCCGAGTCCTTCACGCCGCCGAAGGGCAGCTCGGGGTAGGAGACGCTCATGCCGTTGACGAAGACGGCGCCCGCCTCGAGCCGCGGGATCAGGAACCGCTCCTCCTCGGGGTCGGTGGTCCACACCGACGAACTGAGGCCGAAGGTGGTGTCGTTGGCGAGCGCGGCGGCCTGTTCGATGTCGTCGACCCGGTGGACGACGGCCAGCGGACCGAAGGCCTCCTGTCCGTACACCCGCATGTCGGAGGTGACCTCCTCCAGCACCGCCGGCTCGAAGAACCAGCCCCCGGTACCGACCGCCGACCCGCCGCACCGCAGGACGGCCCCCTTCGAGACGGCGTCGTCGACCAGTTCGGCGAGCTCGCGCCGCCCCGACTCCGTGGCGATCGGCCCGATCTCGGTGTCCCCGTCGAGCGGGTCGCCGACGGTCAGCGCCTTCGTGCCCGCGACACGCGCACCCGACCCAGAACGAGGCTCTGGGGGAGGCGTTCCTCGCCCTCGCGGGCAAGCCGTTGCACACGCACCGCTGAAGCCCGGGGCCGTCCCCGACCGGGCTGGCGCGCGCCGGGCGGGGCGCTCGGCCCGGACAGGGGGTGAGCGGCGTCCGGAACTCCTCGCCCTTCCCGGGCAGACCCCCGGGTCCCGGGACGACGCTTCCCCCAGGTGGTCACGCCGAGGAGCGTCAACGAGTGTCGGGAAGCGCCGCCACGGGGGCTCATCCTCCGGTGCTTCCGCCCTCCCGCGGGACTTCGCGCGGACCGGTTCGGCCGGCGGTGCCGCGCCCGGCCCCTCGCGCCGAGCCTCCCGGCGAATTCTTTTCCCGGCCGCTCTGGACATCCACGGCGTCTGCCGCAACCATGGTTACTCCATACGGTATGCAATCTGCAGTATGGAATCTCGACGTACCACTCCTGACCCGGCGTTGGATGTGAGGTGGCCGTTGTGACGAAGGCTTTGGAGGGTGTTCGTGTTCTGGACATGACGCATGTCCAGTCGGGTCCGTCGGCGACGCAGTTGCTGGCGTGGCTGGGGGCGGACGTGGTGAAGCTGGAGGCGCCCGGCGGTGACATCACCCGGCGTCAACTACGGGACGTGCCCGGTGCGGACAGCCTGTACTTCACGATGCTCAACGCGAACAAGCGCAGCATCACGCTCAACACCAAGACCCCGCGCGGACGGGAGATCCTGACCGACCTGATCGCCCGCAGCGACGTGATGGTCGAGAACTTCGGGCCCGGCGCGGTCGACCGCATGGGCTTCACCTGGGAGCGGATCCAGGAGATCAACCCGCGCATCGTCTACGCCTCCATCAAGGGCTTCGGCGACGGCCCCTACACCGCGTTCAAGGCCTACGAGGTCGTCGCCCAGGCCATGGGCGGCTCCATGGCCACCACCGGCTTCGAAGGCGGCCCGCCACTGGCCACCGGCGCGCAGATCGGGGACTCGGGCACCGGCGTCCACGCGGTGGCCGGGATCCTGGCCGCCCTCTACCAGCGCACCCACACCGGACGCGGCCAACGCGTCCAGGTCGCCATGCAGCACGCCGTCCTCAACCTGTGCCGCGTCAAACTCCGCGACCAGCAACGCCTGACCCACGGACCACTGGCCGAATACCCCAACGAGGACTTCACCGACGAAGTCCCCCGCTCCGGCAACGCCTCCGGCGGCGGCCAACCCGGCTGGGCGGTCAAATGCGCCCCCGGCGGCCCCAACGACTACGTCTACGTCATCGTCCAACCCGTCGGCTGGCAACCCCTGGCCCAACTCATCGGCCACCCCGAACTCGCCGACGACCCCGAATGGGCCACCCCCGAAGCCAGGCTGCCCAAACTCGCCAAAATGTTCCAGCTCATCGAGGAATGGACCACCACCCTGCCCAAATGGCAGGTCCTCGAAGAACTCAACCGCCACAACATCCCATGCGGACCCATCCTGTCCACCAAAGAGATCATCAACGACGAAAGCCTCAAGGCCAACGAGATCGTCGTCGAGGTCGACCACCCCGAACGCGGCACCTACACCACCGTCGGAAACCCCCTCAAACTCTCCGACTCACCCACCACCATCCACCGCTCACCCCTCCTCGGCGAACACAACCACGACATCTACACCACCGAACTCGGCATCCACGAGGACGAGTTGCCGGGGCTCAAGGCACAAGGAGTGATCTGACCATGACCGCGGACCACGCGCGCCGTCCCGCCGGCGGCGACACCACCCGGCGGTGCGAGCCGCCGCCGTACCGGCGGCGCCCGGAGCACGGCACGCCGGCGCGGCCGACCCCGCCGCCGTACCGGGGGCGCTGCGCGCTGCGGTCCGGCCTGCGTTGATTCACGGCGTCTATCGACCACCGGGAGGAAGCCGGAGCCGCGCGGGAGCCGCCGTGGTCCACCCCGAACCGGCCGCTCACGTGCATGATCGCAGCACGTGGGGGGCCGCACCAGAAAAGGAGCGCACCGGAGTCATGTCGACGTCAACGTACGGTTCCGCACAGCCCGGCGGCAGCGCCGCGGGCGGGGAGACGGTCATCGACCGCCTCGTGGAGTCCAACCGCAAGTACGCCGCGGGGTTCGACGACCCCGGCATGGGCGCCCGGCCGGTGCTCCAGGTCGCCGTGGTGGCCTGCATGGACGCCCGGATCGACCTGCACGCCGCCCTCGGCCTGGCGCTGGGCGACTGCCACACCATCCGCAACGCCGGCGGCGTGGTCACCGACGACACCATCCGGTCGCTGACCATCAGCCAGCGGGCGCTGAAGACCCGCAGCGTGATACTGATCCACCACACCGGCTGCGGCCTGCAGACCCTCACCGAGGACTTCCGGCACGAGCTGGAGATGGAGGTCGGCCAGCGCCCCGCGTGGGCGGTGGAGGCGTTCCAGGACGTCGACCAGGACGTAAGGCAGTCGATGCAGCGGGTGCGCACGTCCCCGTTCCTGCCCCATACCGACGACGTCCGGGGCTTTGTCTTCGACGTCACCACGGGGCTGCTGCGGGAGATCGACCCGCAGCCCTGAGTGTCTGGGGCACGACGCCCCGTCCAGACCTGCGCGCGGACCGGCGGACGGCAACCTGCCGGGAGACGCGGGACGGCTGCTCCCGGCGGCTGGTCCGCGCGCACGCCGGCGGGGCGGCCGGCCCGCACGCACATCCGCGTGCCCGGCCGCCCCGTCCGTCGGCGTGCCCACATCCGCTGCCTGACGGCAGATCAGCAACCGTTCCCGAGGGGGTCACCTCGTGTCGTACCGCAACGCCTTCTCCCGTGTCCTGAGCGACGTCATCGCGCCCCGTGCCGAGCGGACCGGCAGGGAGGGGAGCTTCCCGCGCGGCGCGGTGACCGCCCTGGGCGAGGCGGGTCTGCTCGGGCTGACCGTCTCCGCCGACCTGGGCGGCGGTGGCCGGGGTCCGGCCGAGGCCGCCGAGGTCGTCGCGCGGATCGCCGGCAGCTGCCCGGTGACCGCCGCCGTGCTCCAGTCCCACTACGCGGCGGTCGCCGTGATCGAGGCGTGCGGAAGTGCCTGGGTGCGCGGCGAGATAGCCGCCGGACGCCACCTGAGCAGCCTCGCCCTGGCGGACGGTGCGTACGGCGCCGCGGGGGCGACCGCCACCCGCTCCGGTGAGGTGGTCGCCCTGAGCGCCCGCAAGCGCGAGGTGGTCGCGGCGGGGGAGGCCGACAGCTACGTCTGGTCGTCCTCGCCGCTGGCCGCCGCGGACGGGCTGACCCTGTGGCTGGTGCCCGCGCACGCGCCCGACCTGTTCGTCCCGGCCCGGCCGGACGGGGCGGGGCCGCACGGCAGCGCCACCTCGTCGGTGGTCGCCGACCCGGTCCTCGTCCCCGCCGACGCGATGCTCGGGGAGGACGGCGCGGGGCACGACGTCGTGCGGCGCACGGTGCTGCCGTGGCTGCTCGCACTGCGGGACGCCGTGGGAGCCGCGGCCGTCCACCCGTCGGTGGCGGCCGCGGAATCGGCCCCCTCGGCGCGGGCCGGGGCGGCTCAGCTCAGTGCCGTCGCCCCCGCCGCGACCGCCTTGCGATAGTCGCCGGTGCGTTCGGTGTGCTTGCGCATGATCTCGCCGGCGCGTTCCGCGTCGCCCTTGGCGATGGCCTTGATGAGCTGGGCGTGCTCGTTCCAGGCGTCCTTGCCGCGGGGCTTGGCGATGGGGGTGTAGTACCACCGCACCTTCCGGCTCACCTGCGAGATCAGCTCGGCCAGCACGGCGTTGGCGGCGATGGACGTGATGAAGGAGTGCAGCGCCGTGTTGGCCGTGACCAGGCGCTCCACGTCGCCCGCGGCGAGCGCCTTGATCCCCGCCTGCTGCAGCTCCCAGAGGTGTTCGACGTCCTCGGGCTTGGCGTTCCCGGCGGCGAGCCGGGCCGAGTAGGTCTCCAGCACCGAGCGGACGCCGAGCAGTTGGGCGGCCTCCTCCTCGGTGGGGGAGTGGACGAAGGCGCCCTGGGCGGGGCGCAGGTCGACCCAGCCGTCGGTCTGCAGGCGCTGCAGGGCTTCTCGTACCGGCTGGCGGGAGACCCCGAGGTGTTCGGCGAGTTCGGCCTCGACCAGGTGCTGGCCGGGTGTCAG
This sequence comes from Streptomyces sp. PA03-3a, assembly GCF_033792735.1. NCBI lineage: Bacteria > Bacillati > Actinomycetota > Actinomycetes > Kitasatosporales > Streptomycetaceae > Streptomyces > Streptomyces sp. PA03-3a. The sequence continues at coordinate 7,672 of NZ_JARAVM010000019.1, read as the reverse complement.
GGACCCGCTGATGATGAGTTCGATGAGGGCGTCGTACACGGCCTGGCGCAGTGGTGCGGGGCGGGCGACCCGGTGGGTCGCCGCGGCCGTCAGGGCCTCGCGCATGGTTCCCCCGTTCTGCCACCGAGCCTGTGGGCCGACGGCTCTGGACTGGTGGCCGCCGTGAGGGTCGCCGGCGGCGGGACGAGTCAGTATACAGGTTTTGGTATGCAACATGCCTTCTGTCGCGGCAAGGCGCGTCGTGGTGCCGGGACTTGGGAAAGTCCAGGCCGCAGGATTCTGTATGCAGAAGTTTGTATGCGGTATCGTCGCGGTGTACTGCCGGCACCGTCGGGAAGGCGAAGCGGCTCTCTGACGATCCCGCGCCGGCACTCCCTGACCTGGCGAAGGCGGAGTGGTCAATGACGATCGGCGGGAGTGACATGACGGTCGAAGACACGGTCCGGACGGTGGTGGCCGACCATCGGGATCAGCGCGGCGCGCTGCTGCCGGTACTGCACGCCCTGCAGGCCGAGCTGGGGTGCGTACCCAAAGAGGCGATACCGGTGCTCGCCGACGAGTTCAACCTCTCCAGGGCCGACGTCCACGGAGTGGTGACCTTCTACCACGACTTCCGCCGCGAGCCGGCGGGACGGACCACGGTGCGCATCTGCCGCGCCGAGGCGTGCCAGGCCCTCGGGTCCGACGCGCTGGTGGGCTACGCGCGGGAGGCGGGACTGGCGCTGGGGGAGACGACCCCCGACGGCTCGGTCACCGTCGAGCAGGTCTTCTGCCTCGGCAACTGCGCCCTGGGGCCCTCGGTCGAGGTCGACGGCCGGTTGTACGGACGAGTGGACACGGCCCGGTTGGGCTCCATCCTCAAGGGGACGGTCGCATGACGAAGGACTCTTCCGACTCCGCGGTGACGGTCTACGTCCCGCGCGACTCGGCGGCCAGATCGGTCGGCGCGGACGAGGTTGCGGACGCGCTGCGGCGCGCCGCGGCGGAACGGGAGGCGCCCGTCGAGGTGGTGCGCAACGGCTCCCGCGGCATGCTGTGGCTGGAGCCGCTGGTCGAGGTGGTCACACCGGCCGGCCGCGTCGGGTACGGGCCGGTGGCCCCCTCGGACGTCGAGGGACTGCTGGCCGCGGGCATGCTCGAGGGCGCCGACCACCCGCTGCGCCTCGGCGTCGTCGACGAACTGCCCTGGCTGGCCCGCCAGACCCGGGTCACCTTCTCCCGGATCGGGATCACCGACCCCCTCTCGCCGGAGGACTACCTGCGCCACGGCGGCCTGGCCGGACTGCGCACGGCCCTCGGCATGGCCCCCGCCGACGTCGTCACCGAGGTGACCGACTCCGGTCTGCGCGGACGCGGCGGCGCCGGCTTCCCGGCGGGCATCAAGTGGAAGACCGTCCTGGACTGCGCCGACGAACTCAAGTTCGTCTGCTGCAACGCCGACGAGGGCGACAGCGGCACCTTCGCCGACCGCATGGTCATGGAGGGCGACCCCTTCATGCTCATCGAGGGCATGACGATCGCCGCGCACTCCGTCGGCGCGCGCGAGGGCTACCTCTACATCCGCTCCGAGTACCCCGACGCGGTGGCCACGATGCGCGCCGCGATCGCCATCGCCCACGAGCAGGGGTGGCTCGGCAAGGGCATCCTCGGCTCCCCCCTCGACTTCGAACTGCACGTCCGCGTCGGCGCCGGAGCGTACATCTGCGGCGAGGAGACCTCCATGCTGGAGAGCCTGGAGGGCAAGCGCGGAACCGTCCGCGCCAAGCCGCCGATCCCCGCGATCGAGGGCCTGTTCGGCAAGCCGACGGTCGTCAACAACGTCCTCACGCTCGCCACGGTGCCGGTCATCCTCGCCGAGGGCGCGAAGGCGTACCAGGAACTCGGCGTGGAACGCTCGCGCGGCACCCAGGTGTTCCAGCTCGGCGGCAACATCGCCCGCGGCGGGATCGTGGAGACCGCCTTCGGCGTCACGCTGCGCGAACTGGTCGAGGACTACGGCGGCGGCACCTTCTCCGGGCGCCCGGTCCGCACGGTGCAGGTCGGCGGGCCGCTCGGCGCCTACCTGCCGACGTCGATGTTCGACCTGCCGATGGACTACGAGGCGTTCGCCGAGGCGGGCGCCATGCTCGGCCACGGCGGCGTCGTCGTCTTCGACGAGTCCGTCGACATGGCCGCCCAGGCCCGGTTCGCGATGGAGTTCTGCGCCGAGGAGTCCTGCGGCAAGTGCACGCCCTGCCGGGTGGGCTCGGTCCGCGGCGTCGAGGTGATCGACAAGATCGTGGCCGGTCAGCAGCGGGACGAGAACCTGGCCCTGCTCGAGGATTTGTGCGAGCTGATGACCGACGGCTCCCTGTGCGCGATGGGCGGCCTCACGCCGATGCCCGTGCGCAGCGCCATCGCGCACTTCCCCGACGACTTCCTCGCCCGCGACCCCGGCCGGGCGATCCCACGCACGCACGCCCATGGAGGCAGGACGGAGGGCACGGCATGACACTCCTCAAGGAACCCGACTTCGGCACACCGGAGCGGCCCGGACCGGCGACGGTCTCGGTGGAAGTGGACGGGATGGCGGTGACGGTGCCCGAGGGCACATCGGTGATGCGCGCCGCCGCGCTCGCCGGCATCGACATCCCCAAGCTCTGCGCCACCGACAGCCTGGAGCCGTTCGGCTCCTGCCGGCTGTGCGTCGTGGAGATCGACGGCCGGCGGGGCACCCCCGCGTCGTGCACCACGCCGGTGGCGGCCGGGATGAGCGTGCGGACCCAGACCCCCAAGGTGGAGAAGCTCCGCCAGGGCGTCATGGAGCTGTACATATCCGACCACCCGCTGGACTGCCTCACCTGCCCCGCCAACGGCGACTGCGAGCTGCAGGACATGGCCGGCGTGGTCGGGCTGCGGCAGGTCCGCTACGGCTACGAGGGCGAGAACCACCTCGACGCCGAGAAGGACACCTCCAACCCGTACTTCGACTTCGACGCCTCCAAGTGCATCGCCTGCTCCCGCTGCGTACGCGCCTGCGGCGAGGTGCAGGGCACCTTCGCCCTGACCATCGAGGGCCGCGGCTTTGACTCCAAGGTGTCGGCCGGCGCCGGCGAGACCTTCATGGAGTCCGAGTGCGTCTCCTGCGGCGCCTGCGTGCAGGCCTGCCCGACCTCCACGCTCCAGGAGAAGTCGGTGGTCGAGCTCGGCATGCCGACCCGCTCGGTGATCACGACCTGCGCGTACTGCGGGGTCGGCTGCTCGTTCAAGGCGGAGCTGCGCGGCGACGAGCTGGTGCGGATGGTGCCCCACAAGGACGGCGGCGCCAACGAGGGGCACTCCTGCGTCAAGGGCCGCTTCGCCTTCGGCTACGCCAGCCACCCCGACCGGATGCTCAAGCCCATGGTCCGGGAGAAGATCACCGACCCGTGGCGCGAGGTCGAGTGGGACGAGGCGATCGGCACGGTCGCCCGCCGGATGCTCGAACTCCAGGAGCGGTACGGATCGGGCGCGATCGGCGCCATCACCTCCTCGCGGTGCACCAACGAAGAGGTGTACGTCGTCCAGAAGATGGTGCGCGCCGCCTTCGGCAACAACAACGTCGACACCTGCGCCCGGGTCTGCCACTCCCCGACGGGGTACGGGCTCAAGCAGACCTTCGGCGAGTCGGCCGGCACCCAGGACTTCCGGTCCGTCGCCGAGGCCGACGTCATCATGGTGATCGGCGCCAACCCCACCGACGGGCACCCGGTGTTCGCCTCGCGGATGAAGCGCCGGCTGCGCGAGGGCGCCAAGCTCATCGTCGTCGACCCGCGCCGCATCGACCTGGTGCGCTCCCCGCACGTCCAGGCCGAGCACCACCTCCAGCTGCGGCCCAGCACCAACGTGGCCGTCGTGAACGCCATGGCGCACGTGGTGGTCACCGAGGGGCTGGTCGACCGGGCCTTCGTGGACGAGCGGTGCGAGGACTTCGAGGGGTGGGAGGAGTTCATCGCCCGCCCGGAGAACAGCCCGGAGGCCACGGAGGAGCTCACCGGCGTGCCGGCCGAGGAGCTGCGCGCGGCGGCACGGCTGTACGCGCAGGCCCCCAACGGGGCGATCTACTACGGGCTGGGCGTCACCGAGCACAGCCAGGGCTCCACCATGGTGATGGGCATGGCCAACCTCGCGATGGCCTGCGGCAACATCGGCCGCGACGGCGTCGGCGTCAACCCGCTGCGCGGCCAGAACAACGTGCAGGGCTCCTGCGACATGGGCTCGTTCCCGCACGAGCTGCCGGGCTACCGGCACGTCTCGGACGACGCGGTGCGCACCGTCTTCGAGAACCTCTGGGGCGGCACGATCCTCGCCGAGCCCGGGCTGCGCATTCCGAACATGTTCGACGCGGCCATCGACGGGACCTTCCGCGGCCTGTTCGTGCACGGTGAGGACATCGCCCAGTCCGACCCCAACCTCAAGCACGTCACCGCGGCGCTGGAGGCCATGGAACTGGTCGTCGTGCAGGACCTGTTCCTCAACGAGACGGCGAAGTTCGCGCACGTCTTCCTGCCCGGCGCGTCCTTCCTGGAGAAGGACGGCACCTTCACCAACGCCGAGCGCCGCATCAACCGGGTGCGCGCGGTGATGAAGCCGAAGACGGGCAAGCACGAGTGGCAGATCGTCTCCGAGATCGCCACCGCCATGGGCCACCCCATGGCGTACGACCACCCGAGCCAGATCATGGACGAGATCGCCCAGGTCACGCCGACCTTCACGGGTGTCTCCTTCCAGCTGCTGGACAAGCTGGGCAGCGTCCAGTGGCCGTGCAACGAGCAGGCCCCCGAAGGCACGCCCATCATGCACGTGGACGAGTTCGTGCGGGGCAAGGGCAGGTTCGTGGTCACCACCTTCGTGCCGACCGCCGAGCGCAGCACCAGGCGCTTCCCGCTGATCCTGACCACCGGCCGGATCCTCAGCCAGTACAACGTCGGGGCGCAGACCCGCCGCACCGGCAACGTCGCCTGGCACCCGGAGGACGTGCTGGAGCTCCATCCCCACGACGCCGAGGTCCGGGGCATCGTGGACGGCGACATGGTGACCCTGGCGAGCCGGGTGGGGGAGACGAGGCTGAAGGCCGAGATCTCCGACCGGATGCCGCCCGGGGTCGTCTACACCACCTTCCACCACCCGGTGACCGGGGCCAACGTGGTGACCACCGAGAACTCCGACTGGGCGACCAACTGCCCGGAGTACAAGGTGACCGCGGTCCAGGTGGGGCTCGCCCGCCCGCGCCGCGACGACGGCGCGGAACAGGACCGGGGCCGGGAGCGGGACGAGCTGCTGACGGTGGTGGACTGAGATGGCCGGCGCCGTGCCGGCGGAGCGCCGGATGGCCAACGACATCGCGGCCAACCTCGTCCACCTGCCGGGCGACAGCGCGGCCGAGGCCGTCGCGGGGCACATCGGCAGGTTCTGGGACCCGCGGATGCGCACCCGGCTGTTCGCATTCGTCGACGCCGGGGCGGACGGTCTGGACCCCCTGGTGGTCGAGGCGGTGAAGCTGCTGCGCTGACGACGCGGAGGCCCCGGGCCGGGGCCCGGAATGCCGCGGGAGCACGGAAACGCGCTCCCGCGGCGACGACGGGGCGTGCCGGGCCTCGGGCGGGTACACGGACGGGTGAGCCCTCCCCGGTGAACCCGGGGTGCCCGGCTGCGCCGACCCCTGCCCGGCTCCCGTCCCGGGCCCGCGCGGTCCCCTGCCCGGCTCCCGTCCCGGGCCCGCGCGGTCCCCTGCCCCGCAGGCCCCGTCCGTCGTGCCGACCCGATCTGTGTTAAGGTGAAGTAGTTGCAGTTGTGGTACCCATAGGAATTATGTGCGCCTGACGGATTCTTCTCCCGCAGGCGCATTATTTGTTCTCCGGCATCTCCGGGTGGGCCCTCTGCCTAAAGAAGGAGAATGTCATGGCACAGGGAACCGTCAAGTGGTTCAACTCTGAAAAGGGCTTCGGCTTCATCGAGCAGGACGGCGGCGGCCCCGACGTCTTCGCCCACTACTCGAACATCGCCACCCAGGGCTTTCGCGAGCTCCAGGAGGGCCAGCGGGTGAGCTTCGACGTCACGCAGGGCCAGAAGGGCCCGCAGGCGGAGAACATCGTCCCCGCCTGATCGCCGGACGCGTACCCGCTCACCGGGGTCCGCACCGTCATGGTGCGGACCCCGGTTTGCGCTGTTCTCAGGAAGGCACATCACCGCATGTCCCGCAGGCCCCAGAAATCGAATCGGCGCGTGTCGTCGTCCGCACCCTCCGCACCGTCGCCGAGAGAATTCCGGTTGCCGGAAAGCACGACACCCGCACTCCCCGCGGTCGAGGACTTCGCCGCTCTCGACATGCCCGCGGGACTGCTGAAGACCCTCACCGCGCAGGGCGTGACCACCCCCTTCCCCATCCAGGCCGCCACGCTGCCCAACTCGATCGCGGGCCGTGACCTGCTGGGGCGGGGCCGCACCGGCTCCGGCAAGACCCTCGCCTTCGGCCTGGCACTGCTGGCCCGCACGGCCGGAATGCGAGCGGAGCCCAAGGCCCCGCTCGCCCTCGTGCTGGTACCCACCCGCGAACTTGCCCAGCAGGTGACGGACGCGCTGACCCCGTACGCGACGGCGGTGAACCTGCGGATGGCCACCGTGGTCGGCGGGCTGTCCATGACCAAGCAGGCCGCCACGCTGCGGCGCGGCGTCGAGGTACTGGTGGCCACCCCCGGCAGGCTCAACGACCTGGTGGAACACGGCGACTGCGTGCTCGGCAACGTCGGCATCACGGTGCTGGACGAGGCCGACCAGATGACCGACATGGGCTTCCTGCCGCAGATCACCAGGCTGATCGAGCGCGTGCGGCCCGACGGACAGCGGATGCTCTTCTCGGCCACCCTGGACGGCAACATCGACCGCCTGGTGCAGCGGTTCCTGACCGACCCCGTGGTGCACTCCGTGGACCCGTCCGCGGGTGCGGTGACCACCATGGAGCACCATGTGTTCCACGTCCTGGACGAGACCGACAAGAAGGCCGTCACCACGCGCATCGCGGCGCGTGACGGCCGGGTCATCCTCTTCCTCGACACCAAGCGGTCCGCCGACCGGCTCGCCAAGCGGCTGCTGGCCGTCGGCGTCCCCGCGGCGGCACTGCACGGCGGCCGTTCCCAGCCGCAGCGCAACCGCACGCTGGAGCAGTTCAAGAACGGCCAGGTGACGGCGCTGGTCGCCACGAACGTGGCGGCCCGCGGCATACACGTCGACGACCTCGACCTCGTCGTGAACGTCGACCCGCCCACCGACCACAAGGACTACCTCCACCGCGGCGGCCGCACGGCCCGTGCCGGCGGCTCCGGCAGGGTGGTCACGCTGGTCCTGCCCGACCAGAAGCGGGACATGACCCGGCTGATGTCGGACGCGGGGATCCGTCCCCGGACCGCCCGGATCACGTCGAGCGCGGAGGAGCTGACCACGCTCACGGGCGCCCGTGAGCCGTCCGGCGTCGCCATCACCATCGAGGTACCCCAGCCGGCGCCCGCGCCGAGGGCGTCCCGCGACAAGAACGGCGGCGAGAACGGCGGGCGGCCCGCTCGCCGGCGCCGCAGCGGCGGCGGAACCGGGGCGGCGACGGGTGCGGCTCCCGGGACGGGTGGCCGGGGCTCGGACCGCCGCGCCGCGGCCGGAACGG